>JAICYA010000093.1 GCA_025934455.1 Rudaea sp. | reverse complement strand
TCCTGGCACGGTAGCGGGAGCGACGCCGACCAGGCATACCGCGCGCGGCAGCGGCGTCGAACTCCTCCAGCTCATCCGCCAGCAAAACGAATTCGCGGCGGTGCCGATCATCCTTGCCGCCGACGCGAACGGCACCGCGCAGCGCTTCGACGCGATCGCTGCCGGCGGCGACGAAGTACTGCTCAAGCCGGTCAAGGCACGTCACCTGATCGGCGCGGTACAGGCGCGTGTGCAGCGCGCGCACTGGCTGCGCGAAATGATCGGCAAGCCCGGCGGCCGGGATGCGCGCACCGGTTTGTATTCGCGCACCACCCTGATCGAGAAACTCGAGACGGCGCTCGGCGACCGCTCGGCGGCCTTGCTTTACATCGCGCTCGACCGCGCCGCGCTGTTGCGCGAGCAGATCGGCCTGGCCGGCCTTGCCGCGCTCGACGCACACGTCGGCAACCTGCTGCGCAGCCAGCTCGACGAACTGGATTTATCCGCGCAGTACCAGGATTTCCATTATTTCACCGTGTTGAACCGGCGCAGCCGCAGGGAGCTGACCGCCGCCGCGGAAGTCGTTCGCGCAGCACTGTGCGAACAACCGTGGCAATTCAACGGGCGCACTTACACGCTCAGTGCGAGCCTTGGCCTGGCCCTGCTCGGCAGCGAAAACGCGAGCGTCGACTCCGTGGTCACCAACGCGCAAGCCGCGCAGCTGGCCGCCGCGCACATGGGCGGCAACCGCGTGCTCTGGTTCGAGGCCAAGGAAGCCGCGCTGCTGCCGGTCGATCCGCTGCTGGCGGTGCGTGCGGTGCTGAGCCGGCCGCTGGTGCCCGAGCAGACGCAATACGAATTCGCCGCGATCGCGCCGCTCGCCGGCAAGCTGCACGGCCAGTTCGAGCTCGGTTTCAAGGTGCGCAGCGTGCAGCATCCCGGCACCAGCATTTCCTATGACGAACTCGCGCCGGTCGCGATCGAATCCAAGCAGATCGGGACCCTGGACCGCTTGTTGTTGCAGCATTCGCTCGAGGTGCGAGAGGAACAATTGCGCCGCGGCCGCCAATTGCGCCTGTTCGTGCCGCAGGCGGTATCCAGCGCGATGGAGGCAGAGTTCGCCTGGTGGCTGGAGCGGCAACTCAAGTCGCGGCACCTGTCCGGCACTGGCCTGACCATCGAACTGGCCTGCTCGACCCTGATCGACGCCGGCGAACGCGCGCGCGAACAGGTCAAGGCACTGCACCAGCATGGCGTGCGCTTCTGCCTCGTCGACTACGGCCGCGACTGGGCCGCGGTGCACGCGCTGAAGAACCTGAACGTGGATTTCGTGCGCCTGGCGCCGTCGCTGGTCGAGGAACTGGGCAGCGCGAAATCCATCAGCGACACGATGCTCGCACTGGTGCGCAAGGCGCATGCGAACGGCGTCGCGGTAATCGCGCCGGAAGTCGACAGCCAGCAGCGCGCCCACCTGCTGCTGCGCCTGGGCGTGGATTACGGCATCGGTCCGGCGTTTGCACGCCCGCAACCGCAGCCGGATTTCGATTTCAACCGGCCACTCTGGTAGCTCTTGCCCCCTCTCCCGCTGGCGGGAGAGGTGGAAATCTAGAGCATCCCCGTTTCCAATTTCGCCGCATCCGACATCATCGAATGGTTCCAAGGCGGCTCGAAGGTGAGTTCCACGTCCGCCTCGGCGATGGTCGGAATCGCCATGAGCTTGCTGCGCACGTCGTCGACGAGGATGTCGCCCATGCCGCAGCCCGGCGCGGTCAATGTCAGTTTCACTTCGACCCTGCGCTTGCCGTCCTCGCCATGCCCGACGTCGCACGCATAGACCAGGCCCAACTCGACGATGTTGACCGGAATTTCCGGATCGAAACAGGTGCGCAGTTGTTCCCACACCAGCTTTTCCACATCGGCGTCGCTGGACTGCTCGTCCACCACGATCGCCGCGGGCGGTTCCTTGCCGATCGCGTCGGCATCCGCGCCGGCGATGCGGAACAGGTTGCCCTCGACGAAGACGGTGAAGCTGCCGCCGAGCGCCTGCGTGATGTAGCCGTTCTGGCCGGCGGGCAGGGTCACTTCCTGGCCCTGCGGCACCATCACCGCGGCGCAGTCGCGCGCGAAAACGATCGGTTCGGAACTCTGGCTGTAGGCGCCCATCGCAAATCCGTACGATTTTGGTCCTCATTATCGCAGGAACCGCAGCGGATTGCCGCCACCGCGTCTCGCGCTATCAGGATTCCTTGATCTGCGACAGGCACTCGGCGAGGATCCGCACCGCGGCCTGCAGGTCCGCCGGCGGCAGGTCGGCATAGCCGAGCAGCAAACCCGGATGCCGCAACGGCTTTTGGCAATACGGCGCCACGAGGTAAATGCCGACGCCGCGCGCACGCGCACGCTCGACGAGCGACTGCGCTTGTGCATGGCTCGCGCGCGGCAGCCAGGCGAGGATGTGCATGCCGGCGCTGGAATCGGCGACCTCGACCGCATCGCCTGCGTGCCGCTGCAAGGCGCCGAGCAGCGCGCTGCGACGCGTGCGCAGCGTGTTGGCGGCGCGGCGCAGATGGCGCTCGAACGCGCCGCTGCCGATCAGGCGCGCCAGCGCGGACTGTTCGATCGCCGTGCTGCCACGGTCGGTCAGCCACTTGGCCGCGACGAAGGCTTCGCGCAATCCGGGCGGCAGCACCATGTAGCCCAGGCGCAGCGCCGGGAAGATCACCTTGGAAAAACTGCCGACGTAAAGCACACGGCCGGTACGGTCGAGCGACTTGAGCGCGGCCAGCGGGCGCGTGCCATAGCGGAATTCGCCGTCGTAGTCGTCCTCGATCAGCCAGCAGCGGCGGCGCTGCGCCCAGTCGAGCAGTTGCATGCGTCGTGGCAAGCTCAGCACCGCGCCGGTCGGAAACTGGTGCGAGGGCGTGACCACCGCCAGGCGCGTGCGGCTATCGCGTGGCAGTGCGTTCGTGACCAGGCCGTCGCCGTCGACGCGACAGGTGCGGATGACGGCGCCGCGCGCCGCGAACACCTGACGCGCGCCCTGGTAGTGCGGATCCTCGAGCAGCATGCTCTCGCCGACGTCGAGCAATACGTCAGCGGCCAGCGAGAATGCCTGCTGCGTGCCGTTGACGATCAACACGTCGTCCGCTGAGGCGTTGATGCCGCGTCGCCGCGCGAGGTACTCGCAGATCTGCGCGCGCAATTCGGGCAGGCCCTGCGGATCGGGATAATCCGCCTGCACGTGCGCCGCCGCCTGGTTGAGCGCGCGCCGCCACGCGCTGGCCAACTGCGGATTCGTCATCGGCAAACCGTACTGCAGGTTGTAGCGCAAGCCGCGATGCTGGCGCCCCGGAATCGCACGGTCGTAAACCTGCTGCATGCGGCGCCCGCGCCGCGACAGCGCCGGCGTGCGCGTGGACGCATGCGCCGACGCCGCGACGGGTCGCCGCGTCGACGCAGCGAAGGCGGCGACGTAGCAGCCCGAACCCGAACGTCCTTCGATCAAACCTTCCTCGGTGAGCAGCGCGTAGGCGGCGAGCGAGGTATTGCGCGAGATTTCCAGTTCGCGCGCGAGCGTGCGCGTGGCCGGCAGGCGTGTGCCCGGCGCACAGCGCCCGTCGAGGATTGCCTGCTTGAGCGCGCGCGCCAGTTGCAGGTAGCGCGGTCCCTTGTCGTCGAGTTGCAAGAACATCGTGGCCCCATCAATCCGGCGAAAACCGGCACTCGCCGGAGCCAATCTGAAGGTTTAGATTGGGCGCGTCAAGCCGGCAGGCCACGCCGGAGCAGGATCCGCATGTACAGCGTCGATTTCATCTTCGCGCCGGGCGACTACGACGAGCGCTTCCACGAACTGAACGCGATCATCGACGCCGCCGCGCGCGCAACACCGGGCGATCTGGGCGTGGAGTCCTGGCGCTCGCCGGATGGCCGCCTGCGCAACGCGAAGTACTACTGGGAAACGCTGGACGCCCTACGCGCGTTCTCGCAGCACCCACAACATCTGCAGGCCAAGCGCGAACACCAAAAATGGTATCGCGGCTATCACATCGTCATCGCGCAGGTGATCAAATCCTACGGCGACGGCGCGATCGCGCATTTCACGCCGAACGAAAAAGACCGGCTTACCTGAAGAGGGGTACGAGATGACCTGGCCCACACCCGTTATCCTGCGCGGCGAACGCGTCACCCTCGAGCCGTTGCGCCACGACCACCACGATGGCCTGGTCGAATCCGCGCGCGACGGCGAGTTGTGGAACCTGTGGTACACATTCGTGCCGACGCCGGAGGCGATGCGCGCGGACATCGACCGCCGCCTCGCACTGCAAACCGCCGGCAGCATGGTGCCGTTTGTCATCATCGCCAACGCAACCGGGCGCGTGGTCGGCGCGACCGGCTACATGAACATCGATGCGGAAAACCGGCGCGTGGAAATCGGCCATACCTGGTACGCGGCCAGCGCGCAGCGTACCGGCATCAACACCGAGGCCAAGCGCCTGCTGCTCGCGCACGCGTTCGAGGAACTGGATTGCATCGCGGTCGAGTTCCGCACGCACTTCTTCAACCGCGCCAGCCGCACGGCGATCGAGCGCCTCGGCGCCAAGCTCGACGGCATCCTGCGCAATCATCGTCGCGGCGCCGACGGCAACCTGCGCGACACCTGCGTGTACAGCATCATCGCCGGCGAATGGCCGACCGTGCGCACGCACCTGGATTTCCAGTTGCACACGCCGCGCGGCTGACACGAAGCTGCCGCATGCCGTAGCATCCACGGATGGATTCAGCACAACGCCGAAAGATACCGGGATTATTTTCCTGCATCGCCACCAGCGCGATCGCGGGTCTCGCCGCCGGCGCACTGTGGTGTCTACTCGCGCTAGGGCTAACCCGCGGCGCGGAATTCCTCATCGTTCTGCTCGCCGCCGCGATCGGATTGTATTTTCGTTGGCTGGGATTTCGCGGTACGCGCGGCGCGATTTGCGCGACATCCGCCGTGCTAATCGCCTTCGTTTACGCGCAATACCTGTTCGCCGCCGTGCGCGTGGCACAGATACTCGGATTCGCGCTGCGCAACACGTTGTTCAAGATGGATTGGGGGCTGGCGTTGCAGGCGGCGAGCGCAAATCTTGGCGCTTGGGATTTAGTGTGGCTGTTGCTGGCCTGCGCGGTAGCGGCGTGGATGACGCGAAACTCGAGGACACTCAGGCTGCCTCGGCAGGAATGACTTCCGCCGTGATGCGCGCGCCAACCCGGCGGCTTTCTTCCGCCAGATCGAATGCGGTTTGCAAATTCAGCCAGAAGCGCGGACTGTTGCCGAAGTAACGACCGAGCCGCAACGCCGTATCCGGAGAGATGCCGCGCTTGCCATTCAGGATTTCGGTGATGCGTCCGGAGGGCAGGCGCAGCGCAATCGCAAGACGATTCGCGGACAACTTGCGCGCCATCAATTCGCGCTTCAGGATTCGGCCGGGATGAACGCTGATCATGGATGCACCTCAATGATAATCGACGATCTCGACATCCCAGGCGTCGCCGTCGGCAAACCGAAAACACAGACGCCACGGGCCGCTGATCGTCATCGCCCACTGTCCTTTGCGATTGCCGGTCAATTTGTGCAGACCGACCGATTGCAAAGGGCTTAGATCGGCCAGAGCGGAAGCCGCGTCGAGTACCGCCAGCATTTCCATTGCGGATTCGACATCCATGCCACGAAACCGCGACTTGCCCTCGTTGGCGAATTTCCGCGTCGCGCTGTTCGCCCAGGATTTGATCACGCGCCAATCGTACTACGCGTGGCGTAGTATGGCAATCAATGCCCCCCGCCCCCATCCACCGCCTTCAATCCGGCGATCAGGCCGCTGGCCGCGGCCTGACCATCGGCGTAGAGCATGCGGCAGTTGTCCTGATAGAACAGCGCGTTCTCGATGCCGGCGAAACCCGTACCCTTGCCGCGCTTGATCACGATGATCTGCTTGGCCTTGGCGACATCCAGAATTGGCATGCCGTAGATCGGCGATGACTTGTCGGTCTTAGCGACGGGATTTACGACGTCGTTCGCGCCGATGACGATGGCGACGTCGCAGTTCGGGAATTCCGGATTGATGTCGTCCATGTCCGCGATCAAATCGTAGGGCACGCCGGCCTCGGCGAGCAGCACGTTCATGTGGCCGGGCATGCGCCCGGCGACTGGATGGATGGCGAACTTCACGTCCTTGTCGCGCTTGATCAGGTTCTGGCTCAATTCCCAGATTTTGTGTTGTGCCTGCGCGACAGCCATGCCATAGCCGGGCACGATGATGATCTTCTCGGCAAGGTACAACAAGGACGCCGCATCATCGGCCTCGATGGGTTTGAGCGAGCCGGAAATTTCCTGCGCGGCGCCGCCGCCGGAACCGAAATTCGAGAACAGTACATTGCTGATCGAGCGATTCATCGCTTTCGCCATGAGCCGGGTCAGCAGCGTGCCCGCCGCACCAACCACGATACCGGCGATGATCAAGGCGATGTTGCCCTGCACGTAGCCCTCGAAGCCGACGGCGAGACCGGTGAACGCGTTGTACAGCGAAATCACGACGGGCATGTCAGCGCCGCCGATCGGCAACGTCATCAAAATCCCGAACAGCAATGCGGCGGCGAAGAACAGCACGATGGTCTGGGTCTGCGGATGCAGCACCACCATCGCGCCGAGCACGACCGCGGCGAGGAAGCACAAGCCGTTGACCGCCTGCTGGCCAGTGAAACGGAAGGTCTTGTCCATCCAGCCTTGCAGCTTGGCGAACGCGATCATGGAACCGGTGAACGAGATCGAACCGATCAGCGCGCCGATCACGGCGAGAATCATCTGCGAGTGATTCACCTGCGGCATGGACGGAACGAAGCGCGGCGCGTTGGCAATGGCCGCGAAGCCGAGCAGAGCGCTGGCGCCGATCGCCGCGGCCGAACCGCCGCCCATGCCGTTGTACAGCGCGACCATCTGCGGCATCGCGGTCATTGCCACGCGCTTGCCGCTGTACCAGGCGAGGATGGTGCTGATGGCAATGGCGACGAAGATCAGCGTGGCGTTCTCGATCAGCAGGCGATGCTCGCCACCGTGATGGAAGAATGTCGCGATCACCGCGACCAGCACGCCGACACCGGCCCACTGGATGCCGCTGCGCGCGGTCACCGGCGAAGACATGCGCTTGATGCCCATGATCAGGAGCAC
>JAICYA010000297.1 GCA_025934455.1 Rudaea sp. | reverse complement strand
GATTTACATGGCGGAATCTGCTAAAAAAGCGCCAATCTGCGGCCATCGCCGCGCGCATGAGGAGTCGGCCATGAAACACCGTGTTCTCGGTATCGTGTGTGGCGCGGCCGTGGCCGCCTTCGCGGCCGGCATTCCGGCGCGTGCCGAAACCCTGTTGATGAAGCGCGTCCGCGAGGAACGCGGCATGAATGCGCCGCATCGCGGAATGACCATGAACCAGGTCGAGCACCGATTCGGCGCACCACAGAGCAAACTTGCCGCGGCTGGCGGAGATGCGCCGAAACACCCAGTGATCAATCGCTGGGAATACCCGAATTACATCGTGTATTTCGAGCGCAACATCGTCATCGACAGCGTGGCCGTGCACGCGTCACCGGGCGAGCTCGGACCCAAGTCCCAGTAACCAATGACTTCCGCTGCATTTCGACTTCCTGCGGAATGGGAACCGCAGGCGGGCGTGCTGCTTGCCTGGCCGCACGCGCAAACCGATTGGGCGCAACACCTGGCGGACGTGGAATCCAGCTTCGCTGCCCTCGCCTGTGCCATCGCGCGCCATGAGCCCGTCTTGATTTGCGTTGCCGATTCAGCGCTGAGCGGTCGCGCGGCACAGCTCCTGGCCGATGCCGGTGCGGATGCGAGCCGTTGCCGATTCATCGAAATCGAATACGACGATACCTGGCTGCGCGATTCCGGGCCGATCACGTTGCGCGGGCCAGATGAATTTCGACTTATGGATTTCCGCTTCACCGGCTGGGGCGGAAAGTTTCAGGCCAGCCGTGACGATCGCCTGATCGAAGGACTCGCGGCGCGCGAGATTTTCCGCAATGCCGACCATCGCCGCGTGGATTGGGCGCTGGAAGGCGGCGCGATCGAATCCGACGGCGCCGGCACGATCCTCACGACCTGGCGTTGCCTGCATCAGCGCCATCCCGAACAAAGCCGCGAACAGATGACGCGACTGCTCTGCGACAAGCTCGGTGCGCAGCGCGTGCTGTGGCTGGAGCACGGTTACCTGCAGGGCGACGACACCGATGCGCACATCGACACCCTCGCCCGCTTAGCGCCGGGCAATGCCATCGTCTTCCAGGCCTGCGACGATGCGACCGACCCGCATTACGACGAACTTGTAGCGATGCGTGTTGAGCTCGCCGCACTGCGCACGGCGGAAGGCCAACCGTATCGCCTGCATGCCCTGCCCTGGGCCAAGCCCATTTTCGACGACGGCCGACGCCTCGCCGCATCCTACGCGAATTACCTGATCGTCAACGGCGCGGTGCTGGTTCCCGCTTATGGCGATCCCGCGGATGAGCAAGCCGCGCGCGTCATCGCCGACGCGCATCCCGGGCGTGCGGTGATTGCTGTACCCTGCCGTTCGCTGATTTGGCAAAACGGCAGCCTGCATTGCCTGACCATGCAACTGCCCGAGGGAATAATGGCATGAGCAAGATCCTGCGCGTCGCCTTGCTACAGGAACGCGACCATGGCAGCGTCGCCGCGAACCTGGATGCGATCGAAGCCGGGCTGCGCAAGGCCGCCCAATCCGGGGCCGAACTGGTGCTGCTGCAGGAACTGCATAACGGACCGTATTTCTGCCAGCACGAAAGCACCGCCGAATTCGATCGTGCCGAGCCGATTCCGGGCCCGAGCACAGCGCGCATCGGCGCACTCGCCGCGGAACTGAAACTCGTGGTCGTGGCTTCGTTGTTCGAGCGCCGCGCCGCAGGCCTGTACCACAATACCGCCGTCGTCTTTGATCGGGCGAAGGATATTTGTGGAAAATACCGCAAAATGCACATTCCGGACGATCCGGCGTTCTACGAGAAGTTCTACTTCACGCCGGGCGACCTTGGTTTCGAGCCGGTGCAGACCTCGGTCGGCAAGCTCGGCGTGCTGGTGTGCTGGGACCAGTGGTATCCGGAAGCCGCGCGCCTGATGGCGCTGGCCGGCGCGGATCTGCTGCTCTACCCCACTGCGATTGGTTGGGATCTGGCCGACGACACCGCAGAAAAATCGCGCCAGCGCGACGCGTGGATCACGGTGCAGCGCGGCCACGCCGTGGCGAATGGCCTGCCGTTGCTTGCCTGCAATCGCACCGGCCACGAGCCTGCACCTGATGACGCGCGTGGCATCGATTTCTGGGGATCGAGTTTCGTCGCTGGTCCGCAGGGCGAAATCCTTGCGCAAGCTCCGACGGAAAAACCCGAGCTGCTGATCGTCGATATCGACCTTGCGCGCAGCGAAGCCGTGCGTCGCATCTGGCCGTTCCTGCGTGACCGCCGTATCGATGCCTACGGCGACCTACTCAAGCGCTTCCGTGACTGACATGGATGTTCCCTCACCGACGCTCGCCGGCCAACCGCAGGCGTGCACGACCCGCGACGGCGTCGAATACACCTTGCTCGGCACCGCGCATGTTTCGCGCGCGAGCGTCGATGCGGTGCGCGCAGCCATCGAAACCGGTAACTACGACGCCATCGCCGTGGAATTGTGCGAGTCGCGCTATCGCGCCATGCACGATCCGGAAGCGTGGCGCAACCTCGATCTTTGGCGCGTGATCCGCGACGGCAAGGCCGGCATGGTCGCGGCGAACCTGGCGCTATCGGCCTATCAGCGCCGCCTCGCCGAACAGTTCGGCATCGAGCCGGGCGCTGAACTCAAGGCCGCGGTGGATCTGGCTGACCAACGCAAACTGCCGCTATGGCTGATCGATCGTGAAATCAGCATCACGCTCAAGCGTGCTTACCACAGCGTGCGCTGGCGCGATCGCCTCGGCATCATCGGCGGACTCGCCGCGAGCCTGTTCGAGCGCAGCGAAGTCAGCGAGGAAGACATCGAGCAGCTCAAGCAGGGCGACATGCTGCAAAGTGCGTTCAGCGAATTTGCCGCGCAATCCGAACCGCTTTACCGCAGCCTGATCGGCGAACGCGACGCGTTCATGGCCGCGCGCCTGCGCGAGGAGACCGGCATGCACCCGGCACGGCGCGTGCTCGCCGTGGTCGGTGCCGGCCACCTCGCCGGAATCGAGCGCGAACTCGGTGCGCAGACTCTGGCACCGGATGCCGTCCTGGCTCCGCTGAAGATCGCGCCTGCGGGTTCAAGTTGGCCGAAATGGCTGGGATTGGGCGTACTGATCGTCATCGCCGCCGCGATAGGCTTCGCCTTCAGCCGTGGTGCCGGGCACGGCGCGCAGGCGCTGCAGGACTGGATCGTCTTCACCGCGGCCGGTTGCGCGCTCGGTGCGCTGGCCGGCG
>JAICYA010000394.1 GCA_025934455.1 Rudaea sp. | reverse complement strand
GCACGGTCTGCCCGACGCCGCAATGTGAGCAACGGTATACTGAAAACCGTTCCGCGGTGCGCGAATCGGAGATGTCTTCGAGTGCTAGCACGAGTGTTCCGGCGCAAATGCGGCAGGTCGTGTGCATCGATTTGTCTGTAGGATTGCCGAGGTTGTTACCACTACCGCTGGAATAGAATCGTCGGGCCTCGCCCCAATTCTAACCCGACGCGACGGGGGACATAAAGCGGAAACTGCAGGCCAAAACGCAAGCAACAAAATCCGATCCGGCGCTTGCTTTAGCAATCAGGGAGTGGTTTAATGCGGTCGTCACGATAACCTCTATTCGGAGGATGCCCCCATGTTCCCCGGCAAGCACCGCGGACTGACGGTGTTGGAGTTGCTCGTTGTCATCTCCATCATTGGGATGCTAATGTCGTTGCTGCTTCCGGCCGTGCAAGCCTCGCGCGAATCGGCGCGCCGCGCCATTTGCCAGTCCCATCTGAAGCAGCTTGCCCTGGCCATGCTGAACCATGAGTCGGCAAAGGGCCGGTTTCCGTCAGGCGGCTGGGGGTTCGCGTGGGCGGGTGATCCAGATCGCGGAACAGGGAAGAACCAGCCGGGCGGCTGGGCTTTCAGCACCCTGCCGTACCTTGAGCGGGCCGATCTGGCACGCCTTGGCAGCGGCAAACCGTTCGCCGACAAAAAGAGCGATATCACCCGTGTGGTACAGATACCCATTGCGCTGTTCAATTGTCCGACGCGGCGTTCCCTTCAGTTGTCCGATCTCTCACCGAACCCGCCGCCGATAAATTTCAATTACGTCGGCGCCGTCGCGCAGACGGATTACGCGGCCAACGCCGGCGATTATGCGACGTCCGGCGGGCCGGGGCCGCCGAGCTTATCGGCTGGTGATGATCCCAAGTATCCCTGGGTCGATACGTCGCGGGCCAACGGCATCTGCTATTTGCGCAGCGACGTGACGTTGTCGCACATTACTGACGGCAGCAGCCGTACCTATCTCATCGGCGAGAAGTATTGCAGTTTCGGTTACGATCCGGGCGACGACCAGACGATGTACGCCGGCTATGACTACGATGCGTACCGTTGGGCAAAAGTAAATTCTCCGCCGCTGATGGACGATACTTTTCCGGCGCCTGACCGTTTTGGCAGCGCTCACCCGATGAGCTGCAACTTTGTTTTCTGCGACGGCTCGGTGCGGCCGATCAAGTACGAAATCAGTCCCGAAGTCCACCGCCGCCTCGCCAACCGGCACGACGGATTGCCGGTTGACGACAGCCAGTGGGATTGATTTGGCAGCAACCCCATCCTCATGGAGCTGGCAGCCGGAAGCTAACATAATGGATAATCAAGCATGCTTGCAGCATCGCTCCCGTAATGAGGTAGACGTGCCAGATCATGGGCCAGCGCCGTAACTTGCCCAGCACGATGAAAAGGGGGAAAAGCGCGAGCGAGTACCGCGGCAGCGCGTCGAGTATGCCGCAGGTGAACGACATGCCCACCGCCGTCGCCACGTACACCACGTATGCGGCCCAGGCCAGCACGATCGTCGCACGCTGACTGGTCAATGCTTTGACAATCGAGTTCCAAATCTGATTTGCGCGACCCAATTGTTTCTCCGGTTCGGCCTGCTAGCGCTTTGTCCAGACTAAGGTTTTTGCTTGGCAACAGGTCGTAGGGTGGGCACTGCCCACCAGAAATTCACGGTAAGCAATGCCCACTCTACCGAACCGGAACCCAATGTTAGCGTCGACGAAGCAGTTGGGCCGGCGAAGGGCTCAGGCCCGGTTTACGACACCCTGTTTGGCCCCGACCGGCGGGCGGACACTTTTAGGCATGCCAGCCCCGCAACCACTGCGCCCGCAACCCCTAACGTCCCCAGATGACGATCCGCCGATCGCCGGCCGACTTTCCTTGCTCGTCGAGCAGTTCGTCCGCTCGCGCTTCAAACTTTATCCAGCGGACGCTCACGGCGTTGGGCGCCTCACCTGTCTGAGCCGCCAGGTGCAGCAGACGCAGATCGGCGCTGGAAAAGGGCGTGCTGCGCAGCTCGCGAAACTGACCGCTCTCGCCTTCCGCGGCGAAGTATTTCAGCTCGCTTCCTGTCCTGGCGACGCGCATTCGGCCCGTCATCGCCTCCGTGGGCACGACTTCCACCGTGTGCTTCACCGTGCCATCGGGCTGCGGCGTGGCGCGATGGCAAACGTAAGCTTGATTACCATCAGGAAAATGCACTCGCTGCATGCTTGCGCCTTGGCCGTCGGCACTCGAGAGCGAAATGGTGGCGCCGGCGCCGAAGCCGCTCTCCGGCTTCGGCACGTCGACCAATTC
>JAICYA010000038.1 GCA_025934455.1 Rudaea sp. | reverse complement strand
GACTCCCTCCGCCGTCGCCGGCTATCCGGACGTCAGCGTGCCGGCCGGCTACGTGCACGGCCTGCCGGTGGGTCTGAGCTTTTTCGGCACGGCGTGGAGCGACGCGAAACTGATCCGCTATGCCTACGCGTTCGAGCAGGCCACGCACGCACGCCGGCCACCCCGATTTCTGCCGCACATCAGTGCGCCCTGATCGTCGCTGCGCATTTGTCGGCGCAAGAAGCGACTGAGCGCAGGCGGGCAGTGCAGCCGCTCGCGCCCCAGGGCAGGCGTTGGCTCAGCCGCGCAGGCGTTCGACCAGCGCGTCGGCGAAGGTTTCCGTGGTGCCGCTGCCGCCGAGATCCGGCGTGGTCCTGTCTTTCGCGGCCAGCGTGGCACGGATCGCCACGCGCAGGCGCTGCGCCTGCTCGACCATGCCGAGGTGATCGAGCATCTGGCAGGCAGCGAGCAGCAGTGCGCAGGGATTCGCGATGCCTTTTCCGGCAATGTCGGGCGCCGAGCCGTGCACCGCCTCGAAGATGGCCGCGTCGGTGCCGATGTTCGCGCCGGGCGCGAGGCCGAGGCCGCCGACGAGTCCCGCGCACAAGTCCGAAATGATGTCGCCGAACAGGTTCGTGGTGACGATCACGTCGAATTGCTCGGGCTTCATCACCAGCTGCATGCAGGTGTTGTCCACGATCATCTCGTTGAACTGGATCTGCGGATATTCCTGCGCGATGCCGCGCGCCACGTCGAGGAACAGGCCCGATGCGGTCTTGATGATGTTGGCCTTGTGTACCGCGGTCACCTTCTTGCGGCCCAGGCGCTGGGCGAGGTCGAACGCATAGCGCACGATGCGCGTTGCGCCGCGGCGCGTGTTGCGCACCATCGAGATCGCCGTTTCGCCATCGGCGGAAAGACTCTGGCCCTCGGACAGGTACGCGCCCTCCGTATTTTCGCGTACGGTGATGATGTCGATGGCGTCGTAGCGCGACTTCGTGCCGGGGAACGTGATCGCCGGGCGCACGTTCGCGTACAGGTCGAAGCGCTTGCGCAGTTCGACGTTGATCGACGAGAAACCGCCGCCGACCGGCGTGGTCAGCGGGCTCTTCAGTGCAACACGATGCTTCCCGATCGCATCGAGAGTTGCCGCCGGCAGCAACTCGCCGGATTTTTCCAGCGCCGCGACGCCTGCTTCAACGACGTCGTACTGCAATCCGGTTTGCAGTTCGTCCAGCACGCGCAGCGTCGCGCGCATGATTTCCGGGCCGATGCCGTCGCCAGGAATTACCGCAATGGTTTTCGTCATGAAAAATCAGCGTTAACAAGAAATAAATGAGCCGATAATTATCGTGTAGACTCGTCGTCAGGACAAGAAATACTGTCGTGAATCTGCCGTTGTGAAACTGCGCCCTGTCACGCTGCGAACCGTCTGCTGCCTGCTGGTGGCGGCATTCGTTATTCCGGCGTACGCGCAAATGCTGGCCACGGCCGGACCGGCGCTGGTCTCCTCGCGCGACCTGACCCTGCCGAACGCCATCGTGCCGATCTGGAGCCTTTCGGTCGCAGGACTGTGGGACACGCAATGCCCGCCGGTGCTGCAATCCGTTGCACTGGACGGTAACGACCTGCGCATCGACGCGCGTTCCGTGCTCGCCCTGTGCGCACGCCAGCCGACGCCCTACTCGGTCGAACTGAATCCGGCGCTTGCCTTGCAACGCCCCATAATTGCGCCGGGCGTTTATCGCGTCAGTTTCTACGCCGCCGACGGCGCGCAGGTGCAGCCGCAACTGCGCGCCTTCGCGCTGATCGATCGGTCCGCGGCAGACGCCGCGACGACAACTCCGGAAACCGGTTTCTGGTCGAGCGACGGCGACGACCGCACCTTGCTCAGCCTGGAGCTGCAGAGTGGCCAGCTCAGTGCGGCCCTGCTCAGCTACGATGCGGACGGCCAGCCGGCCTGGCTTTTCGGCAGCGCGCCCTACGACGGCCGCGTCGCCCACGTTTCCATGCTGCGCTTGTCCGGCGGCAACGCGCCGTTCGCGCCAGCGCTGTCCTCGCCCCACGGTGATGCGGCGATGGCGCTGGACTTGCAGTTCTCCGCATCCGCGCACGCACACGCCTGGCTGTCGCGGATGCGCAGCGACGGCTCACTGCAACTACGCGCGCTGGAAATCTCGCGCCTGCCGCTGGCGGCCAGTGTCGATGGCAGCACCTGGCAAGGCGAGTGGGTGCTGGTCGCGGATGCCGTCGATGCAGTGCCGCAGCGCCTGCAATTGAACGGCTACCAGGCATTGGACGCACGGCATTTCCAACTCGCCTCGGCCGACGGCGCCGTCGCGCTGTCCTGCACGCGCGGAGCGCAAGCACAGAACCCGACCCCCCGATCGTGCAGCCTGCATCTTGCCGATGGATCGATCAGCCACTTTGATTCCGTGGCGATAGGACGCATGGATGGCACCGACGCGAATGGCGCGGCCGTGCACTTGCTCAGGATTACGCCTTAGCCGCGCCTTCGAGTTCGTCCAGGAAGTCCACCGCACGGCGCAAGTGCGGGATCACGATCGAACCGCCGACGACGAGACCGACGCTGAAAATCTCGAAGAATTCGTCGCGCGTCACCCCGGCGTTCCTGCATTCGGCGACGTGGTAGCCGATGCAATCGTCGCAGCGCAGCACCAGTGAAGAGACGAGGCCGAGCATTTCCTTCGTCTTCGCCGGCAGGGCACTCTCCTTGTAGGTTTGCGTATCCAGCGCGAAGAAGCGCCGCACGACCTGGTTGTCGTGCTCGAGGATGCGTTCGTTCATGCGCTTGCGGAATGCGACGAATTCCTCCACGCGCTTGCCGCTCATGCCCCGCTCCCGATCAGTTTGGCCAGCTCGCCGCTGCGCTCGGCCGCGACGAGGTCCTCGTAGCCGCCGACGAGGCGATCGTTTACAAAAATTTGCGGTACCGTGCGCCGTTGTGCGCGCGCGAGCATTTCCTCGCGTCGCACCGGATCCGCGTCGATGCGGATTTCGGCGTAATCCAGGCCCTTGCTCTTCAACAAGTTCTTCGCCGCCACGCAATAAGCGCAGTTGGCACTGGTGTACATTTCGATCTTCGGCATGGCGCATCACGCAAAAAAGCCCGTGCCTATTGTCCCACGTGCCGGCGACGGCGTCTGCGCCGCGAATTAACGCCGGCGAAACGACGAACGCGCGACAATGGCCGCCATTGGCCGTCTGCGCTATCGTGTCGCAATGCGCAATTCACTGTTTTCCCCCGCACTCGCCCTTGCCTGCACCTTGCTGGCCGGCACGCCGGCGCATGCCGTCGATACCAAGTTGCCGGACATGGGCAGTTCCGCGGCGTCGATCGCCTCGCCTGAGGAACAACGTCAGTACGGTTTCTATGTGCTGCACGAGTTGCGCAACCAGGGCATGGTGCTGGACGACGCCCTGCTCACCGACTACATCAACACGCTCGGCTATCGCCTCGTCTCCTACAGCCCGCAACCGAACCAGCCGTTCACGTTCTTCGTCGTCAACGACCCGTCGATCAACGCGTTCGCCCTGCCCGGCGGTTTCGTCGGCGTCAACGCGGGACTCATCACCACGACCACGGGCGAAGACGAACTCGCCGCCGTACTCGCCCACGAGATTTCGCACATCACCCAACAGCACCTGGTGCGCACCGTCGAGGCCGAGCAGAAATACGCGCCGCTGATGGTGCTGGCGATGGTCGGCGCAATCGTCGCTTCGGCGAAATCGAGCCCCTACAGCACGAGCAACGCAGACATGGGTGCGATCGCCACGGCCACGGGCCTGGCGCAGCAGATGCAGATCAACTTCACCCGCGCCGACGAGGAAGAAGCCGACCGCGTCGGCATCCAGACCCTGGCCAAGGCGAATTTCGACCCGGACGCGATGGCTGAATTCTTCCAGCGCATGCAGCGGGCGCTGCGGCCGGGCTTCGACGAGAACGACGTGCCGGCGTTGTTGATGGACCATCCGGTCACGCTCAAGCGCATCAGCGAGGCCAAGGAACGCGCGCTGGTCGTGGAGAAGGAAGAAGTGCAGCGCCGCGCCGCCCTGGCCAGCGCACGCACGATCGGTGCGCAGGTATCGCCGCTGCTGCGTTTCCCTGGCAGCCACATCAGTTCCAGCGCGATGGCGGCGGAGCTGGCGCGACCTTCCGAAACCCCGGCGCAACAGCGCGCACGCTCGGAAGCCTATTACGAGCTCATGCGCGAGCGCGTGCGCGTGCTGGCCTCGACCCAGCCGACGCATAGCGCCACTTATTACGCCGACAACCTGCAAAATACACCGGGATTCGACACCGTTCCGAACCGCTACGGCCAGGTGCTTGCGCTGGTGCGTGCCGGCGAGGCCAAGAAGGCCGTGCCGCTCGCCGGCAAACTCGCCAGCGAACATCCGGATCAACTGGTGCTGCAACTGGCCGCGGGCAGCGCCGAGGCGATGTCCGGCGCGCGCGATGCGGCGCTCAAGCGTTACACCGCACTGGAAGGCGACTATCCCGACAACCGCGCCCTCGTGCTCGCGCATGCGCAGGCGCTGCTGCAGGTCAACGACCTGGCCAGCGCCAGGCTGGCGCAAAAAATCCTGCGTCCGCAGTTGTCGAACGATGACGAGGATCCCGACCTGCAGACCGTGTTCGCGCGCGCCTGCGAACTGGCCGGCGACCATGTGCGCGCGGGCGAGGCGCATGCCGACGCGGCCTATCTGAACGGCCGCGCCGAAGACGCGCTGAATCAGCTCAAGGATCTGACCAAGCGCAGCGACCTCGACTACTACCAGCGCGCGCGCATCGAGGCGCGCATAGCGCAGATCACGCCGGTGGTGCTGGAACTGCGCCGGCACAAGATCAAGCCAGCCGACCAAGGCAAGCTCGCACTGAAACGAAACTGAAACCTGCGCTGGCGCGCTTTCGGTATCATGCCGGGCAGATGACCGCCCGACGCAAACCCCAGGCTCCGGAGCTGCACCTCAACCGCGAGCTGGCCCAACTCGAATTCAACGTGCGCGTGCTGGCGCAGGCCCAGGACACGCAGGCACCCCTGCTCGAACGCCTGCGCTATTTGTGCATTGCCAACTCCAACCTCGACGAGTTCTTCGAGGTGCAGGTCGCGATCCTGCGCCACCATGTCGCGTTCGGCGATGCGGTTCCCGGTCCCGACGGATTGCCGCCCACGCAAGTGCTGGGCCGCATCCGCACGCGCGCGCTGGAACTGGTGCGCGACCAGTATGCCTTGTGGAACGAAGCACTGCTGCCGGACATGGAACGCGAAGGCATCCGCTTTCCCGAGCGCACGCGCTGGACCGCCAGGCAGTGCGACTGGCTGCAGAATTATTTCCGCAGCGAAGTGCTGCCGGTGCTGTCGCCGCTCGGGCTCGATCCCGCGCACCCGTTCCCGCGCATCCTCAACAAGAGTCTCAACATCGCCGTCGCCCTGCGCGGCACGGATGCGTTCGGCCGCGAAGGCCACATCGCCCTGGTGCGCGCGCCGCGTTCGCTGCCGCGCCTCGTGCGCCTGCCGCCGGAAGTTTGCACGCAGCCCTACGAATTCGTGTTCCTGTCCAGCATCCTGCTGCAGTTCGTCGACGAATTGTTCCCGGGCATGCGCGTCAAGGGTGCGTATCCGTTCCGCGTCACCCGCAACAGCGAACTGTTCGTCGACGAGGAGGAAATCGAGGACCTCGCCCACGCCTTGCGCGACGAATTGCGCGGACGCGGTTTCGCGCGCGCCGTGCGCCTGGAGATTTCCGAAACCTGCCCGAAGAGCGTCGCCGATTTCCTGATGCGCAACTTCGAGCTGGACGAGACCCAGGTCTACCGCTGCAACGGACCGGTCAACATCCACCGCGTCGTCGCGATCTACGACCAGATCGAGCGCCCGGACCTGAAATTCCCGCGCTTCACGCCGCACATGCCGGACGCGCTCGCCGCCGAGCGCAACCTGTTCGAGGCGATCGCCGAGCGCGACATCCTGCTGCACCATCCGTTCGAATCGTTCGGTGCGGTGCTCGAGCTGGTGCGCCAGGCCAGTGCCGATCCGAACGTGCTCGCGATCAAGCAGACCCTGTACCGCACCGGCGCCGATTCGCCGATGATCGGCCTGCTCATCGACGCGGCGCGCGCGGGCAAGGACGTCACCGTGGTCGTCGAACTGCGCGCGCGCTTCGACGAGGAACAGAACATCGCCTTCGCCAACCGCCTGCAGGAAGCCGGCGTGCAGGTGGTCTACGGCGTGGTCGGCTACAAGACCCACGCCAAGATGCTGCTCATCGTGCGCCGTGAGCAAGGCACGCTGCGCCGATACACGCACCTGTCCACCGGCAACTACCATCACCTGACCTCGCGCCTGTACACCGACCTCGGCCTGATGACGGCGAACGCGGAGATCGGCAGCGACGTGCACGACCTGTTCCAGCAGATTTCCGGCCTTGGCCCCGCGCTGCGTCTCAAATGCCTGCTGCAATCGCCGTTCTCCCTGCACAAGCGCGTTCTGGAAATGATCGAGCGCGAGATCGCGCACGCGCGCGCCGGCAAGCCCGCTCGCATCGTGGCAAAGATGAATGCGCTCAACGAAGCCGGCGTGGTCGAACTGCTCTACAAGGCATCGCAGGCCGGCGTGCGCATCGACCTGATCGTGCGCGGCGCCTGCACGCTGCGGCCCGGCGTGAAGGGTCTTTCGGACAACATCCGCGTGCGCTCGATCGTCGGTCGCTTCCTCGAACACAGCCGCGTGTACTGGTTCGCGAACGGCGGCAACGCCGAAACCTGGTGCGCCAGCGCGGACTGGATGGAGCGCAACCTGCTGCGCCGGATCGAAGTGTGCTTTCCCATCCTCGACACCGAGCTCGCGCGGCGCGTGTACCACGAAACCCTGGAAACCTATCTCGCCGACAACACCCAGGCCTGGCTGCTGCAAGCCGACGGTCGCTACGTGCGCGCCACCCCGGGCGACGACACGCCGCATGCGGCACAGACCGCGCTGCTGGCGAGGCTGTGCCCATGAATGCAAGCCTGAAAAGCAGGGCCGCAGGCGCCTCGCCGCGCATCGGCGAAGGCGAGCTGCTCGCCGCCGCGGACATCGGCTCGAACAGCTTCCATCTCATCGTCGCGCGTTACGAGCATGGCGAGCCGCGCGTGATCGATCGCCTGCGCGAAAACGTCCGCCTCGCCGCCGGACTCAAATCCGACGGCAGCCTCGACGATGCCCATCGCGAAAAGGCGCTGGCCTGTCTCGCCCGCTTCGGCCAGCGCCTGCGCGGCATGCCGGCCACGCACATTCGCGCCGTGGCCACCAACGCGGTGCGCCAGTTGCGCGTGCCGGAACTGTTCCTGGCGCCGGCGGAACTCGCGCTCGGCCATCCCATCGAAGTGGTTTCCGGGCGCGAGGAAGCGCGCCTGATCTATCTCGGTGTCGCCCACGGCATTCCCGACACGCCGGGACGGCGGCTCGTCGTCGACATCGGCGGCGGCAGCACCGAATTCATCATCGGCGAACACCTGGATCCGTTAAAGAAGGAAAGCCTGCAAGTCGGCTGCGTAGCGAGCACGCTGCGTTTCTTCGGCGACGGCAGGATCACGCCCAGGCGCTGGCAGCAGGCGCAAACCGATATCGCAGTGGAATTGCAGCAGTTCGCCGCCGACTACCGCGCCTTTGGCTGGGACGAGGCGATCGGCTCGTCCGGCACGCTGCGCGCGATCGACGCGGTGCTGCGCGAAAACGGCTGGAGCGACGCTGGCATCACGCGCGCGGGCATCGAACGCCTGCGCGACGCGGTGATCGCCTGCGGCAACGTGGACGATATCGCCTTGCCCGGACTGAGCGAGGATCGCACCGGAATTTTTGCCGGCGGCGTGGCGATCCTGGAAGCGGCTTTCGCCGCGCTCGGCATCGAGCGCATGCGCGTGGCCGAAACCTCGATGCGCGAAGGCTTGCTCTACGACATGATCGGGCGCGCCGAACACCGCGATCCGCGCAGCGCGAGCATCGCCGCGCTGGCGCAACGCTACGCCGTCGACCGCACGCATGCCGCGCGCGTGGAAGCCTGCGCGCTGGCGTTGTTCGAGCAGGTCGCCGCGGCCTGGCAACTCGGGCAGACCGAACGCGATTGGCTGGGTTGGGCCGCACGCGTCCATGAGATCGGCCTGGCCATCGCGCACAGCCAGTACCACAAGCACGGCGCCTATATCGTCGGCCATTCGGACCTGGCCGGATTTGCACGCCACGAACAGCAGGTGCTCGCCGTGCTGCTGCGCTGCCAGCGCCGCAAGCCCGACGTGGCCGCGGTGCGCGCGCTGCCCGAACGCCTGCGCCAGCCGGCATCGCGCGCCATCGCCCTGCTGCGCCTCGCCGTGCTGTTGCAGCGCTCACGCGAGCCGACCGCTCCGCCGCCGGCCGTGCTGAGTGCCGACGGCACGACCTTGCAACTGACCCTGCCCCGCACCTGGCTGGGTGCGCACCCGCTGACCGGCGCGGACCTGGAGCAGGAGCGCGGCTATCTGAAATCGCTGGATATCAAGCTGCAAATCGCCGCCGCATAACGCGAATTTCGCGCACTTCGCCGTCAATCTGCGTATCATGCGTTTCCCGTTTTTCAGTCCCTGGAGCCATCATGTTCAAACGCCTGATTTGCGCGCTTGCCCTGCTCGTTCCCGTTGCCGCGTTCGCGGCTGCGCCCGCCGCGAAACCGGCGGCGAAGTCTGCCGAACCCGCCAAAGCCGAGACGTCCGCGCCGGCGCCGGCAGCCAATCCCAAGGTGCTGCTGCACACCAGCATGGGTGACATCACCCTCGAGTTGTATCCGGACAAGGCGCCGAAGACCGTCGAGAATTTCCTGCAGTACGTCAAGGAAGGTTTCTACGACGGCACCGTCTTCCACCGCGTCATCAACAATTTCATGATCCAGGGCGGCGGCTGGACCAAGGATTTGCAGCGCAAGCACCCGCACGCGCCAATCCGCAACGAAGCCAACAACGGCCTGTCCAACTTGAACGGCACGGTCGCGATGGCACGCACTGCCGATCCGAATTCGGCAGCGGCGGAGTTCTTCATCAACGTCGTCGACAACAAGCGTCTGGATTACGTCGCCGACGCCAACGGCCCGGTGTCGTGGGGCTACGCCGTGTTCGGCAAGGTCGTCGCCGGCATGGATGTGGTCGACAAGATCAAGGCCGTGGAAACCGGTCCGCAGGGTCCGTTCGTCAGCGACGTGCCGAAAACGCCGATCGTGATCGAGAAGGCCAGCGTGGTGCAGTAATCGCGCGCCGATTCCGCCGCGCATGGCAACGCTTTTCATCTCCGACCTGCACCTCGACGATGCGCGCCCGCGCATCGTCGAGGCGTTCGAGAACCTGCTCGCGACGCAGGCCACCGAAGTCCAGGCGCTGTATATCCTCGGCGACCTGTTCGAGAGCTACATCGGCGACGACGACGACGCGCCGCTGAACGCGCGCGTGGCGCGTGCCACGCGCAAGGTTCGCGAGGCCGGCGTGCCGGTGTACTTCATGCACGGCAACCGCGATTTCCTGCTGGGCGCGGACTATGCCGAGCGCGCCGGCATGACCGTTCTCGAAGATCCGTTCGTTATCGAACTCAGCGGCAAACGCACGCTGCTGATGCACGGCGACACCCTGTGTACCGACGATGCGGCGTATTTGCAGTTTCGCAAACTCGTGCGCGATCCAGACTGGCAGCGCGCCTTCCTCGCCAAGCCGCTGGCCGAGCGCCGTGCCTTTGCCGCGCAGGCGCGGGGCGAAAGCCGCAGGCACACCGCCTCGGCGAAACCCGAGATCATGGACGTGAACCAGGCCGCCGTCGAAGCGGCCATGCGCGAACACGGCGTGCGCCGCCTGATTCATGGCCATACGCACCGTCCCGCCACACACCGCTTCGACCTTGACGG
>JAICYA010000306.1 GCA_025934455.1 Rudaea sp. | reverse complement strand
CAGGAATATCTTGCGCATTTTCGACCTTCAGTGCGTTTCGTCGGGAGCACGCGCCTCGACGGCGAGCGCATGGATATCGGTTTCGAGCATGTCCGCCAACGCGGCATAAACCGCGCGATGGCGTGCCAGCGGCGCCTGTCCGGCGAATGCGGCAGAAACGATGCGCACGCGAAAATGCCCCCGCCCATCGCGCGCGCCGGCATGTCCGACATGAAGATGGCTTTGATCCTCGACCGTGAGCTCGGTCGGCGCGAAATCACGTGCCAGGATCGCACGGATGCGCTCGACGCGAGCGCTCATGGCGCCACCTTGCGGAACGGGCGCACTTCCACGGCGCGATACACGCCCGCCGCGCGGTACGGGTCGGTGTCGGCCCAGGCGTGTGCGGCATCGACATCGTCGAATTCGGCGACGATAAGACTCCCGGAAAATCCTGCCAGGCCGGGATCTTCCGCATCGATGGCGGGAAATGGCCCGGCAAGCAGCAGGCGCCCGGCATCGCGCAGCGCGTGCAGGCGCGCCAGATGCGCCGGGCGTGCCGCCAGGCGCGCTTGCAGGCTATCGGGATTGTCGGTTGCGTAGATCGCGTACCACATGCGATGACCCAAATGAAAGAATTGCGAAGTCTAGCGGAATGCATGCGCATGCGTCTGCGGACGTGGCGGAAAACAGCGTCACATGGTAGCGTCGCGCGCATGTTGCAAACCCTTTCCGTCAAGGATTTCGCCGTCGTCGGCGAGGCCGAAATCGCGTTCGCCGACGGCATGACCGCCGTCACCGGCGAAACTGGCGCCGGCAAGTCCCTGCTGGTCGACGCGCTCCTGCTTCTCGCCGGGCAACGCGCCGACACCGGCGTCGTCCGCGAAGGCTGCGAACGTGCGGAGTTGTCAGCCACATTCGCGCTGGGCGACGCGCCGGCGGCGCTGGCCTGGCTCAAGGCTGAGGATTTCGACGAAGGGGACGCCTGCCAGTTGCGCCGCGTGATCCGCGGCGAAGGTACATCGCGCGCATGGATCAACGGCCGTCCGGCCACGCTGACGCAGCTACAGGCATTGGCCGAAGCCTTGATCGAAATCCACGGCCAGCACGCGCACCAGTCACTGCTGCAACGGGCCCATCAACTGGATTTGCTCGACGCCTTCGGCGGACACGGCACGGAACGCGATCGCGTCGCCGTGCTGGCCACGCGCTGGCGCGTGGCCGATGCCGAAATCCGCAAGCTCTCCGGCGGGCAGGATCACTCCGAACGCATCGCGATGCTCGAACACCAGCTCGGCGAACTCGACCGGCATGCGCTGACGCCGGCGGAACTCGATGCGTTGAACGATGTGCACAAACGCCTCGCCAATGCAGGACAGCTGCTGCAAGGCAGCGAGGCCGTGGCCGAATTGCTCGACGGCGACAGCGAATTCGCAGCGCTGCGCGCGCTCACGCGTGCGCAGAACGAATTGGGCCGGCTCGCTCAGCTCGACCCTGCGCTGGAGTCCTCGCGCGAACTGCTCGACGCCGCGGCGATCCAGCTTGGCGAAGCGCATTCCGCCATCGGCCGCTATCGCGACGGCCTTGAACTGGACCCGGACCGATTCGCCGAAATCGAAGCGCAGATCGCCAAACTGCACGAGCTGTCGCGCAAGCATCGTGTTCCTGCCGCAGAACTGAAGGGGCATGCGGAAACGCTGCGCAGCGAATTGGAAGGTCTGCACGGCGCAGGCGAACGCCTGGAATCGTTGCTGCGCGAACGCGAAGACTTTCGTCGCGATTATGCGACGGCGGCGGCCGCGTTGTCGCAAAAGCGCATGGCGGCGGCGCAGCGGCTGGACAAGCAAGTGACCGCCCTGATGGCGGAACTTGGCATGGCCGGCGGACGCTTCGAGACGGAACTCGCCATTGAAGGCGACACCACACCGAATGCGGCTGGCGCCGAACGCGCGGAATTCCTCGTTTCCGCCAATCCGGGACAACCGCCGCGGCCGTTGCGCAAGGTCGCCTCCGGCGGCGAACTGTCGCGAATCAGCCTGGCCATCGAAGTGGCGACGCTGGGCATGGATGACGTCGGCACGATGGTGTTCGACGAAGTCGATTCCGGCATCGGCGGCGCGGTCGCCGAAGTCGTCGGTCGCAAACTGCGCGAACTTGGCGGCAAATGCCAGGTCCTGTGCGTGACGCACCTGCCACAAGTCGCCGCGCAGGCGCACGCACACCTGCGCGTGGTCAAATCCAGCGCCGCGAATTCCACGCGCATTGCGATCGAAACGCTGGGCGATTCCGCGCGCCGCGACGAGATCGCGCGCATGCTGGGCGGAGTGAAAATCACGAAACAGACATTGGCGCACGCCGAGCAAATGCTTGCTAGCGCGCAAGCGTGACGAGATACGCTACGGCGTCTTTTTCTTCCTCGCGCGCACGTACAGCACGAGGCTGTGGTCCTCGATCGCGTAGCCGTGGCGTTCGGCAATCTCGTGCTGGAGTTTCTCGATCGCCTCGCTGGTGAATTCGATCACCTTGCCGGTATCGACGTCGACCATGTGGTCGTGATGCTTGCCGCGGTCGATTTCGTAAACGGCCTGTCCGCCCTCGAAATTGTGCTTGAGCACCAGGCCGGCGGCTTCGAATTGGGTCAACACGCGATAGACGGTTGCCAGGCCGACGTCGCTGTGATGCTGGATCAATTCCCGGTAAATATCCTCTGCCGTCATATGCTTGCCGGAAGAAGTTTCCAGGATTTCGAGGATGCGCATGCGTGGCTGGGTGACCTTCAAGCCAGCCTTGCGCAATTCTTGGGTTTCCATCGGGAACTCCATTGTGCGCTTAGCCCCTTCAAGTTTAGGGGGGCGACTGCGCGCTTCGGCGCGCAGCGGGGGTTGTGGGTGTTACGCGAGGCGCGGAAGCCAAAAACGCTAACGTTCTCTCGACACTGCCTAGTGTATCATCCGGCGCTTTCCGCCCGCTGGTATCCACCGCATGACGACGTTCTTCCGCACCGCTGCCACCGCGCTTTGTGTCATCGCCGTCGCGGCATGCAGCCCGATCTACAAGCTCGACATCCAGCAGGGCAACCTGTTCAACAAGAACCTCGTCGATTCGCTCAAGCCCGGCATGAGCAAGCGCCAGGTGCTGCTCGTCATGGGTTCGCCGTCGGT
>JAICYA010000238.1 GCA_025934455.1 Rudaea sp. | reverse complement strand
TCGGCGGTGGCGTTGAGCTTCATGGTGCACGAGCCCAGCGGGATCATCGTGCGATCCATCGCCAGGTCCTTGTCGGCCAGCGCGCGCATGTAGCGCAGCAACTCGTGCTCGCTGTGGTGCGTGTTGAACACCGGATGGGTCAGGAACTTCGAGGTGCGCTGCAGCTCGGCCGGGATCAGCGGCGGCGCGGTTCGATCGAGTGCGTCGACGGATGGCAGCTTCGCCGCGTCGCCGCCGAAGATGCGCCACAGCAGCTCGACGTCGGCGCGCGTGGTGGTCTCGTCCAGCGAGATGCAGATGTATTCGTCCCAGGCCTTGCGCAGGTTCGCGCCCATGGCCGCCGCGCGCGCAACGATGGCGTCGGTGCGCGCGTCCGTCTTCAGGCTGATCGTGTCGAAGCCGTTGGGATGGTGGGATTGGGTGAAACCGAGCTCGCGCAATCCAGCCATGAGGATCGCGGTCAGGCGCGCCACGCGCGCGGCGATGCGGGTCAGGCCGTCCGGGCCGTGGTAGACGGCGTACATCGACGCCATCACGGCGAGCAGAACCTGCGCGGTGCAGATGTTGCTCGTGGCCTTTTCGCGGCGAATATGCTGCTCGCGCGTCTGCAGCGTGAGGCGATAAGCCTTGTTGCCTTCGGCGTCGATGGACACGCCGATCAGTCGGCCCGGCATCGAGCGCTTGTAGGCGTCGCGGCAGGCCATGAACGCGGCGTGCGGGCCGCCGAATCCGAACGGCACGCCGAAACGCTGCGAATTGCCGACGACGATGTCCGCGCCCATTTCGCCCGGCGGCTTGAGCAGGGTCAGGGCGAGCAGGTCGGTGGCGAAGATCGCCAACGCGTTCCTGGCGTGAATCTTCGCGACCTCTTCGCTCCAGTCCATCAGCCAGCCGCTGCTGGCCGGATACTGGATCAGCGCCGCGAAATAATCGTCCGCGGCGATCGCGGCATCCCACTCGGCCGCCGAATTGGCCTGCTTGATCACGATGCCCAGCGGTTCGGCGCGCGTGCGCATCACCTCGATCGTCTGCGGATGCGCGTCGCCGAACACCACGATCGCGTTGCCTTTGGCCTTGGCCGAGCGCTTCGCCAGCGTCATCGCCTCGGCCGCAGCGGTTGATTCGTCCAGCAGCGAAGCGTTCGCGATTTCCATGCCGGTGAGGTCGGCGCACATGGTCTGGAAGTTGATCAGCGCTTCCATGCGACCTTGGGAAATCTCCGCCTGGTACGGCGTGTAGGCCGTGTACCACGCCGGATTTTCCAGGATATTGCGCAGGATGACGTTCGGCGTGTGCGTGCCGTAATAGCCCTGGCCGATGAAACTCCTGAACACCTTGTTCTGGTCGGCAATGGCACGAATTTTCGCCAACGCTTCCACTTCGTTCATCGCTTCCGGCAGCGCCAGCGGCCTGGAGGACTTGATCGATGCCGGCACGATCGCGTCGGTCATCGCCTCGAGCGAATCGAAACCGAGCGTGCGCAGCATCTGTGCGATCTCGGCGTCGTTCGGGCCGACGTGGCGGGCAATGAAGGCGTCGTGCTGCTCGAGTTCGCGCAGGGAAGGATTCTTGGACATGACAGGGCACCGGAAAGCGCGTGCGATGGTGCACGCGAACCGCCCCTCTGTCCTTCTGCCTGAGAGTTTGGAAGCGCGCCATGAATCGGCGTGCCTCGTGCCCCTTCGGCGCCGGATGCCGCGCTGGATTGCGGGCCGGTCTCTCCAGAGTTTTTCCGCGCGGCGGTATCGGGCCTGAGCGATTACGGGCGTTGCGCCTTCGGCAGCGGACGAGCCGCTTCTTCCACCGCGTGGGAGGGCGGATTATACAGGCAACGGCGCTGCCGCATCCCCATTGCAGGCGGCGACCGCAGGCGGCCACGACATCCACGGCTGCCGACTGGCACGGGACTCGGCCTCGCGGTCAGTGGCGGCGAGGCTGTTGCGAACGTCTCCGGGGGATTTGCCGCGATCTTGCGTAACAGGTGGATAGCGGAGGATTCCACCATGTCAAATCGATCGTGCTTGTTTTGCCTTGGCCTGTTGCTGCTGGCGCCACAGGCCCGTCTCCACGCCGAAATCCTGATCGGCGGTTTCGGCGATGGGGTTACAGCGGAGCCAGTACGCGGATTTTCCGACAACGCGAACGGCAATGTCGCGCCGCTGCGCGTGCTCGGCGGTCCAACCACCGGCCTCAAGACGCCGGCTGGCGGCTTTTACGAACCGGTGGAGAACGTGATCTACGTCGCCGACTTTTACGGTCAGGCGATCCGCGTTTTCCACGCCAACGCCAATGGCGATGCCGCGCCGATCCGGGTCGTCGGCCCGTCCTACACGGGCCAAGCGCGCAGCGCGGCAGTGGACGTGGTACACAATGAACTGCTCGCCTTCACCAGCGGCTGCTGTTATGCCGTCTTCGATCGCGGTGCCAACGGCGACGTCTTCTTCAAGCGCTACGTGCAATGGGGCGGCCTGTCGGGCAGCGTGACCCAGCAAAGCTCCCCGGCTGCACTTGTATACATGGCGCCCACGGACGAGGTGGCCGAAATCGATGCCGATTCGGCGTCGCCGTACACGCCAAAACTGCTGGTCTTCAACCGCACCGACAGCGGCAATACCGCGCCCAAGCGCGTGCTCAAGGGCACGAACACGCAATTCGGCAGTTCTGCCGGCGGACTGGCCTACGATGCAGCCATGCGCCGATTGTACGTCGGCGCCTACACGACCAATCCGGACCTGAGCCGTTCTGCGCGGGTGCTGGTATTCGACGACTCCGCCAATGGCAACGTGGCGCCGCTGCGCAGCATCGCCGGCGCCGCGACCGGCCTGGAACTGTCGGCCACAAGTAGTATTGGCGGGCTGGCCATCGATCCGGAGCATCAGCACCTGATCGTCTCGGTCAGCGACTACAACGCGGCCGCCGGCAACAAATTGCTTGTGTTCGCCCTCGGCGCCAGCGGCAACACCGCACCGCTGCAAACCATCGCCGGCACAGTGACCGGCCTGTCCAAGAGCATCGGTGCGCCGATCTGGGTATCGTCCGAACGCATCTTCGCAAACGGTTTCGAAGGCGCGCCCTGAAAAAAAGCCCCGCATCACTGCGGGGCTTTTGTTTTGTTCTGGACTTCCGCCGAGTTGAGCCGCCGCGAGGCGGCTCGAACGAGGCGAGTTGATCCACGAAGCGGGAAGCGTGCGCACCAAGAATCCGATGCGCCCACATCCGCGAGTGGATAACTCAGAAATCCATGCCGCCCATGCCACCCATGCCGCCGCCCGGGGCGCCACCGTGGTTGTGCTCTTCCTTCTTCGGCGCTTCGGCGACCATGGCCTCGGTGGTGATCATGAGGCCGGCAATCGACGCCGCGTTCTGCAGCGCGGTGCGCGTGACCTTGGTCGGGTCGAGAATGCCGAACTCGACCATGTCGCCGTATTCACCGTTCGCGGCGTTGTAGCCGTGGTTGCCCTTGCTGCCGGCAACCTTGTTCAGCACCACGCTCGGCTCTTCGCCCGCGTTGGAGACGATCTCGCGCAACGGTGCTTCCATCGCGCGCTTGGCGATGAGGATGCCGTGGTTCTGGTCCTCGTTGTCGCCCTTGAGCTTCTTGATCGCATCCAGCGCGCGGATCAGGGCCACGCCGCCGCCCGGCACCACGCCTTCTTCCACCGCCGCACGCGTGGCGTGCAGGGCGTCTTCGACGCGCGCCTTCTTTTCCTTCATCTCGACTTCGGTCGCGGCGCCGACCTTGATCACCGCCACGCCGCCGGCCAGCTTGGCCACGCGTTCCTGCAGCTTCTCGCGGTCGTAGTCGCTCGAGGTCTCTTCAACCTGCGCCTTGATCTGGTCGATGCGGGCCTTGATGGCTTTCGCTTCGCCGTGACCGTCGATGATCGTGCTGTTTTCCTTGCTGACCTGCACCTTCTTGGCACGGCCCAGATCCTTGATCGTGGCCTACTCGAGC
>JAICYA010000034.1 GCA_025934455.1 Rudaea sp. | reverse complement strand
TAGCGCAAACCCATGTCGCGGATCGTTTCAGCGAGATGGCGTGGCTCTTCCGCATCCGGCGGTTTCGGACGGCCATGGGCGACGTCGCAGAACGAGCAGCGCCGCGTGCAGACTTCGCCCAGGATCATGAACGTGGCCGTGCCCTTGCCGAAGCATTCGTGGATGTTCGGGCACGACGCTTCTTCGCACACGGTCACGAGGCGGTTCGCGCGCAGCTTGGCCTTCAGCCGTGCCACCGCATTGCCGGGCGGAATGCGCACGCGGATCCAGTCCGGTTTGCGCAGAATCGGTACTGCCGTATCGAAGCCGGCGCGATTGCGCGCGATCTTGTCCTCGCCGAGCAGCTTGGCTCCCTCATGGATCGGAGTCTGGGCAACGACGGTAATCGGAATGGTCTTGTCCACGCTCATGCAGTCACGTTAACGCGGCTCGCGCAGGTGGCGCCAGCGCCAGAAGTCAGGATGGGGTCGGCCGGAATCGCTTGCAACCCGAACTGGCGCGCCAATTCGGCCACCAGCACGGTTTCCACGTCGGCCAGCCGCGACGGGCCGCCCAAGTCTAGCATCTGGGTGACCTGCAAACCCTGAAAACCGCAGGGGTTGATGCGATGGAAGGGTTCCAGGTCCATGTCCACATTGAAGGCCAGACCGTGGAACGTGCAGCCGCGGCGCACGCGGATGCCGAGCGCGGCGATCTTGGCGCCGTTCACGTACACGCCGGGGGCGCCATCGCGGCGCGCCGCGACGATGTTCCACTCGGCCATGGTGTCGATCACCGCCTGCTCGATGCGCTGCACGTAGTCGCGCACGCCGATACCGGCGCGGCGCAGGTCGATGAGCGGATAGGCCACGATCTGGCCCGGCCCGTGATAAGTCACCTGGCCGCCGCGGTCGACCGGAACAACGGGAATGGAGCCCGGAGCGAGCACGTGCTCCCATTTGCCGGCCTGGCCGAGCGTGAATACGGGTTCGTGCTCGACCACCCACAATTCGTCCGGCGTTTCCGGCGTGCGCGCGTCGGTGAATACCTGCATCGCCCGCCACACCGGTTCGTAGGGCGACAGGCCGGGCGGGCGGCGGACGAGCAGTTTGGTCACGGCGTCACAGCGTCCAGTGCACGTCCGGATGCGCGCGCAGCGCGGCGTGGATTTCGTCGTACTTCGCGCGCGTCGGGCACATGAAGCTCGCCGTCACCGACACGTAATTGCCCTCACGCGACGGTCGCACGCGCACCGCTTCGGCCAGTACCTCGAGGCCGGCGTCGCGGATGATGCGCTGGACTTCGTCCTCGAGCTTGGTACGCGCGTTGCCCATCGCGGTGATCTCGAACACGCCGGGAAACTGGAAGCCCTGCTGCGGATTCTGCGCGGCGATGTCGTCGAGCGGTTTCATCGGACGGTCGTCATTGGGCAAGGTTCATTGAGTATTTGGCGTCGAGGAAATTTCGACTTTCTGATCGCCCTTGAACCACAGCCAGATGCCGTCGGAAAGGCGTCCGAAGAAACCGGCTTCCGGTGCGTCGGCCAAGGCAACCAGCGGGCGTTCGAGCAGAGTCTTGCCGTCCAGCGCCACGGAGAGCGTGCCGACCGGCTGACCTTTCTTGTACGGCGCGATCAGGCGCCCGGGCAATTTCAGGTTGGCCTTGAGGTCGTTGTAACGGCCGCGCGGCAGGGTCACGAGCACGTTCTGCGCAACGCCGAGCGGCAGCGTGTTCTGCGCGCCCTTCCACAGTTCCGGCGTGGTCAGCGGCTTGTTCGCGTCATAGAGTTTGTGCGTCTCGAAGAAGCGGAAACCGTAGTTGAGCAGGGTCTGGTTGGCGTCTGCGCGCTGCTTGTCGCTGGGCGTGCCCATGACCACCGCGATCAGGCGCTGGTCGCCGCGCTGGGCCGATGTGGTCAGGCAGAAACCGGCCTCCTTGGTGTGGCCGGTCTTGAGGCCATCCACGCTCGCATCGCGCCACAACAGCGCATTGCGGTTGTGCTGGATGATGCCGTTCCACTCGAATTCCTTGATCGCGTAGATCTTGTATTCGTTCGGATAGTCTTGGATCACGTGGCGCGCGAGCAGGGCGATGTCGTGCGCGGTGGAATAGTGGTTCGGATCCGGCAGGCCGGTCGCGTTGACGAAATGCGTGCCGGTCATGCCGAGCTTGGCCGCGTATTCGTTCATCAAGTTCGCGAACGTGTCCTCGGAACCGGCGACGTGCTCGGCGAGCGCGATCGCCGCGTCGTTGCCGGACTGGATGATCATGCCGTAGAGCAGGTCCTTGAGCGGCACCTGCGAGTTCACCTTCAGGAACGTGGTCGAGCCGTCGGTGCCGGCGCCGCCCTCGCGCCAGGCGTGCTCGCTGATCAGCACCGGGTCTTCGAGCTTGATCTTGCCTGCGGCGAGTTCCGCCGAAACGATGTAGCCGGTCATCATCTTGGTGATGGATGCCGGTTCCACGCGTTCGTCGGCATTGTTCTGCGCGAGGATCTGGCCGGTCGCGTAATCCATCAGTACCCAGCTTTTCGCGTCGAGCGTCGGTGGCGGCGGCGCGGGCACGTTCAGTGCGCCGGGCGCGGCGCGTGGCGTCGGATTCGGCACCGGATTCGGCGTCGGCACTTCGGCGGGTGTGGGCGCGGCTCGTTCGGCCGGCTGCGTCGCCGGTTGCGCGGCCTTCTTGTGTTTGTGCGGAGCTGCCGCCAGTGGGGAAGCCAATGTGGAAAATGCGAACAATGCAGCAAAAGCAAAATAATGCAAACGTTTCATCATCAAATCCGTGTTTTCGGGTTGTCGATCCGTCCCCGGCGAATCAGATCGTCAATTATCCACTGAAACCTGCGGTTCGCCCAATCCCAGCACTTTGAGTCTGGGCGCGAGCGCGTCCGCTTCGGCGGCATCGCGCAGTGGACCCAGGCGCACCCGTCGCAGGCTCTTGCCACCGATCTGCACCGCAACCACCGCGACGCTGCCCAGATGCGCGGCGCGCACCTTGGCCGCCGCGCGCTCCGCGTTGGCCGGGTCCGCGAATGCGCCCACCTGCAGGTATAACAAGGGATTGGGCGCTTTTCCGGGCGCCGTTGTGACCGCGCGGCCGGGCGCGGGTTCCGCGCTTCGCTGCGGATGGGCGGGATCGATGCCGCGCACCTCGACCATCGCCGTGCCCTTCGGATACACGCCGAGCTTGACTGCGGCGACGAAGGACAGGTCGATGATGCGGTTGGCCACGAACGGGCCGCGATCGTTGACGCGCACGATCGCGCTGCGCCCGTTCTGCAGATTGGTCACGCGCACGTAGCACGGGATCGGCAGCACCTTGCTCGCGGCGGAGTAGGCGTACATGTCGTACTTCTCGAAGTTCGACGTGGTGTAGCCGTGGAACTTGTTGCCGTACCACGAGGCGAGTCCGCGCTCGTCGTAGTCCTTGCAGGTCGGCAGCACGCGATAGGTTTCGCCAAGCACGCTGTAGGGCGACTTGTTGCCGTAGACCGAGCGTGGTTCGTCGCGTGGCACCGGTTCGGGAATCTTGCCGATGTCCGGAACCTGCGCTGGCGTGGAATCGTTCGCCTGGGCGTAGCGTCCGCCGGATTCCCGTGCCGCAGGTGGCTGCGCCGCCGGCGTCGATGGCCGCGTCGCGTGGCGATGGAAACAACCGCCCAGCGCGAGCATGGCGAGCACGACGGCGGCGCGGACGCGCCAATCCATCATGGCGCGTGGGCCGCGGCGGCGATCGCCTCGCTCAGTTGGTACACCGCCATCGAATACAACGGGCTCTTGTTGTAGCGCGAGATGACCTGGAAATTGCGGAACGTGATCCAGAATTCGGGACCGTCGACGCCATCCAGGCGCAACAGAGTTGCCGGCGTGGCCGGATCGAGTTTGCGGTCCGTCACATAGCCCCATTCGGCGAGCTGTTGCAGCGGATAGACCGGGTCGAGGCCTTTCGGATCGAGCGTGCGCGCGTTCGCGGCGACTTGCGCGCGCAGCGCGACCGGCGCGCCGGTCTGCCAGCCGAACGCTTCGAAGTAGTTGCCAACGCTCGCACAGATGTCCGGCAGCGAATTCCACAAATCGATCTTGCCGTCGGCGTCGCCGTCGCGCGCGTATTTGGCCACGCTCGATGGCATGAACTGCGGCCAGCCCATGGCGCCGGCGTACGAGCCCATGAGTTCTTCCGGCGGGTACGGAAACGCGGCCGAATGCAACAGCAGCAGTTGCGCGAGTTCGGAGCGGAAATAACTCGCGCGCGGCGGGTAGTAGAACGCCAGCGTGACCAGCGCGTCGAGCACGCGGTAGCGCATCGGCGTGCGGCCGTAATTGCTCTCCACGCCGATGATGGCGGCGATGAGTTCGGGCGGCACGCCGTACTGGCCGCCGACGCGTTCGAGCAGGGCGCGGTTGTCATCGAAGAAGGCTGCGCCGTCGTCGATGCGGCGCTGGGTGACGAAGATCGGCCGGTAATCCTTCCACGGCTTGGCTTCGGCCGGGCGCTGCATCGTGTCGATCACGCTTTGCCGATAGGTCGCGCGGTGGAGGATTTCCAGCACCGCCGCGGCGTCGAGGCCGTGTTCGCGCGCCATTTGTCGGGCGAACTGTTTTTCCGCCGCACCCGGATCGGCGGCGGATTGGGCCAGCGCAACGGTGTTGAGCAGCGCACAAAGCAAAAAAGTATACAAAACCGCGAAGGTGCGCCGCATACTGCCGCCGAAAGTGCCGATGGCGCGAAAGCTTAGCATGGCCTGCTGCGTCCCAACATGATCATCCGGACATGAACTTGCGGTGTGCGTGGATCGACATCAGCACGCCGAATCCGGCCAGCAGCGACACCGCCGAGGTGCCGCCATAACTGATCAGCGGCAGGGGTACGCCGACCACGGGCAAGAGCCCGGTGATCATGCCGCCGTTGACCATGACGTAGACAAAGAACGCCATGCTGATGGAGCCCGCGAGCAGGCGCGAATAGGTGTCGCGCGCATTCGCGGCGATGACGAGGCCGCGGCCGACGATGAACAGATACAGCGCAAGCAGCACGACCACGCCGATCAGGCCCCATTCCTCGGAGAACACCGCGAACACGAAGTCGGTGGTGTGCTCTGGCAGGAATTCCAGGCGCGACTGCGTGCCGTGGTGCCAGCCCTTGCCGGCCAGGCCGCCGGAGCCGACCGCGATCTCCGACTGGATGATGTGCCAGCCGTTGCCGAGCGGATCGGCCTCCGGATTGAGGAACATGCGCAGGCGGTCGCGCTGGTATTCGTGCATGAAATGCCACAGCAGCGGTGCCGCCGCAGCGGCCGTGCCGAGCAGGGCGAAGATGCGCCACCAGGCGAGTCCGGCGAGGAAGACCGCGAACACGCCGCTTGCGGTGACCAGCAAGGCGGTGCCCAGGTCTGGCTGCTTGGCGATGAGCAGGGCCGGGGCGACGATCAGCAGCGCGACCGCGCCGAGGGTCAGCCAGCGCGGCGGCAGTTCACGCGCATGCAGGTACCAGGCGATCATCATTGGCAGGGTCAGCTTGACCAGCTCCGATGGCTGGAAGCGCACCACGCCCAGATTCAGCCAGCGGTTCGCGCCGCGGCCCTGGCCGATCACCGCCACGGCCACGAGCAGGGCGAGGCTGGCGAAGTACAGCCACGGCGTCCAGTTGCGCAGCACGTTCGGCGGCACGCGCGAGAGCAGCAGCAGGAACAGTCCGCCGAGCGCGAAGCGCAGCGCCTGGCCGAGCACGAGGTGGCGGTCCAGATCGCTGGCGCTGTACAGCGTGGCGAGCCCGATCAGTGCGAGCAGGATCAGTGCGCCGAGCAGCGGCAGGTCCAGGCGCGGTTCGCGCAGGCTGTGGCGCAGCCACGCGCGCAGGCGCAACAGCGGATTCATGGCGTGCGGCCTCCGTCGTCGTCCTTGAGCCATTCGTCGAGGATCCGGCGCGCGATCGGCGCCGCGTCGTAGGCGCCGGAGCGGCCTTCCTTGAGCGCGATCACCACCGCGACGCGCGGCGCGTCGGCCGGCGTGAACGCCTCGAACAGCACTTCGTGGCGGCTGATCGGCGAAGCCATGATGCTGGTCCATTCCTCGCCGGTGCGCGAATAGCGTTCGGCGGTGCCGGTTTTGCCGGCGATGACGTAGGGGAATCCTTCGCCGAGTCCATGTGCGGTGCCGGAAGGATCATTGACCACGTCGATCATGCCTTGGCGCACCGCGTCCCAGTTGGCGGGATTGCGCACGAAGCTCGGCGCGGATTTCGGCTGCGCCACCGGCACGCGCGGCGCGTTCAGGCCGGCCTGCAGCGCGCGCAACAGGTGCGGAACGTGGCGCACGCCGCCCTCGGAAAGCGTCGCCAGCGCGGATGCCAGCTGGATCGGCGTGATCACCCAGTAACCCTGGCCGATGCCGGCGATCACGGTCTCGCCCGGATAGAACGGCTGCTCGAGCTTCGCCCGCTTCCAGGCGCGCGCTGGCAGCACGCCGGACGCTTCGCCGGGCAGATCGATGCCGGTGGGGCTGCCGAAACCGAAATTCGCCATCCACGCGCTGAAACGGTCGATGCCCATGTCCAGCGCGAGCGAATAGAAATACGTGTTGACCGAGCGCGCGATGGCCTGGCGCAGGTTCACCAGGCCCTGGCCGCCGCGCACGTCGTCGCGATAGCCGCGCGACTGGCCGGGGATGAAGAACTCGCCGGTCGACAGCACCGTGTCCTGCGGCCGGCGCAGGCCGAGTTCGAGTCCGCCAAGACCGAGATATGGCTTGACCGTGGAGCCCGGCGTGAAACCGCCGGCGATCGCGCGGTCGAGCAGGGGCTTGTCCGGATTGTTCATCAGCGCGGCGTAGTCGGCGCGGCCGATGCCGTTGACGAACAGGTTCGGATCGAAACTCGGCGCGCTGGCCAGCGCGAGCACTTCGCCATTGCGCGGATCGATCGCGGCCACTGCGCCCGGCCGCCCGGCCAGTGCATCGAAGGCCACGCGCTGCAGGCGCGCGTCGATGCTCAGGTACAGGTTCTTGCCCGGCGTCGGCGCGACCCGGTTGATCGGCTTGCCGATCACGCGCTTGTCGACGTTTACCTCGACCTGCTCGTAGCCCGGCAGACCGTGCAGCTGGCTCTCGTACTTGCGCTCGATGCCGGTCTTGCCGATCTGCGTGGTACCGGCGTATTCGTTGGCATCGAGGTTGGCCGCGTCCGCCGCGTCGATGCGACCGACGTAGCCGACCACGTGCGCGAAATCCGTGCCGCGCGGATAGGCACGCGTCAAATACGGCACCACGTCGACGCCGGGGAAGCGCCAGCGTTGCGTGGAGAAACGCGCGATCTCGTCCTCGGACAATTTCAGGCGCAGCGGAATGCTGTCGAACGCACGCTTGCCTTTGCGCAGCGCGGCGAAACGCTCGATGTCGTCGTCCGACAGCGCGACGACGTGGCCGAGCGCGGCGAGCATCGCGCCCATGTCCTTGACCTGCTCGGGCACCACTTCGAGGCGGAAAGCGGCGATGTTCTCGGCCAGCAGCACGCCGTTGCGGTCGTAGATCAGGCCGCGCGTCGGCGGAATGCTGCGCACCGAGATGCGGTTGCTGTCCGAGCGCGCGGCGAATTCGGCGTGGCGGGCGACTTGCAGGTACCAGAAACGCGCGGCGAGTCCGGCCAGGCACAACGCGATGAGGATGAAACCGGCGAGTGCGCGACGGCGGAAACGCTCCGCTTCGCGCTGCGCGTCCTTGATCTTCCCGGACGGGGTTTTTCGGCGCTTTTTCACGATTCGCGGGCGCGCAGGCGCGCGCGTGCATCGTCAAGCAGCAGGAATACCCACGGCCACGCTAGCGCGCCGGCGAGCGGGGCCAGCCAGTAGCTTGGCGGTGCGCCGCCGAGTCCGGCCACGGCGCGTTCGGCGAGCAGTACGATGCGGTCGTTGACGAGCAGGGCAAGCACGGCCAGTGCCTGCTGCCACATCGGGAAAAAGCGCAGGCGCGCGCGGAAACGCATCAGGATGAAGCAAAAAATGCAAAGCCGCAGCGCCTGCTCGCCGAGCAGGTCGCCGACGAGCAGGTCGCCGACCAGGCCGAGCACGAAGGCGCGGCCCAGGCTCACATGCTCGGGCGCTTCCAGCGTCCAGTAGACCAGGATCAATGCCAGCCACCAGGGTTTGAGCGGCAGCAATGCCTGCGGCAACGGCATCAATTGCAGCAGGTAGCCGGCGAACACGCTGCCCCAGAACAGCCAGTCGTTGGCGCGCAGTCGGTTCATGGCTGCGCCGCCGCCGCGGGCGGTCCTTGGATCGACACCGGCGCTGGCGGACCGACCGGATCGGGCAGATCGTGCAGGATCAGCACTTCGCCGCTGCGATCCAGCGCCGCACTCGGCGCGACCGTCGCTACTGCGAACATGCCGCTGGGATCGTTGCGGATGCCGCGTACGCTGCCGACCGGGAATCCGGCGGGAAAATGTCCGCCCAAACCCGAAGTAACCAGCCGGTCGCCGGGTTTGATATCGGCGCTGATCGGGACATTCTGCAATTCCAGCGCATCCAGCGCACCTGTGCCGCGTGCGATCGCGCGCAACCCGGTGCGCTCGCTCTTCACCGGCAATGCGTGCGCCGGATCGGTGATCAGCATGACGGTGGACGTGTCCGGCAGCACTTCCACGATCTGGCCCATCACGCCGTGCGCATCGAGCACCGCTTCGCCCGCCGTCACGCCCTGGCGCACGCCGGCATCGACCACCACGCGATGGCGGAACGGATCGGTATCCACGTCGATGATGCGTGCGAGCTGTACGCCGACATCGAGGCTGCGTTGCGCATCGAGCAGCTGCTGCAGGCGTTCGTTTTGTTCGCGCACGGTTTGCAGACGGTTCAGGCGCGCCTGCGCGAGCAGCAACTCACGTTCGAGTTCCGCGTTGCGCGCGTTCAGGCGCGTGCGGTCAGCCACGGCGTCGCCGGCGTCGCGCGCCAGTTGCGAGGGCAGCGCCGCGAGTCGGTACATCGGTTCGATCGCCACGCTGGCGGTGTAGCGCACGCGCGTGAGCCAGCCGTTGCGGTGGTCGAGAACCATCAAGGCAATGGCCAGCACCAGATAGCCGATCAGGCGCAGCGTGTTCGCCGTGTCGGGACTGAACAGCGGGGACGTGTCGTTGCGAGTCAGCGCCATGATGAGCGCAGTTTACGAAACTTTCGGCCTTATTCAGGAGCGAAAAAATCGCTGCCGTGCTGGTCGATCAACTCCAGCGCGCGCCCGCCGCCGCGCGCCACGCAAGTCAGCGGATCGTCCGCCACGTGCACGTGCAGGCCGGTTTCCTCGGAGATGAGCTTGTCCAGGTCGCGCAGCAGGGCGCCGCCGCCGGTGAGCACAATGCCGCGCTCGGCGACGTCGGAGCACAGTTCCGGCGGGGTCTGCTCCAACGCCGACTTGACCGCACCGACGATGCCGCCGAGCGGTTCGTGCAGGGCTTCGAGGATCTCGTTGGAATTGATCGCGAACATGCGCGGCACGCCTTCGGCGAGGTTGCGGCCGGAGATTTCGATTTCGCGGATTTCGGTTTGCGCGAAGGCGCAGCCGATTTCCATCTTGATGCGCTCGGCGGTGGCTTCGCCGATCAGGGTGCCGTGGTTGCGGCGCACGTAGTTGATGATGGCTTCGTCGAAGCGGTCGCCGCCAATGCGCACCGAAGCGGAGTAGACAATGCCGTTGAGGGAGATCACCGCCACCTCGGACGTGCCGCCGCCGATGTCGAGCACCATCGAGCCGCGCGCCTCGTGCACCGGAATGCCGGCACCGATCGCCGCGGCCATCGGTTCCTCGATCAGGAACACGTCGCGCGCGCCGGCGGATTCGGCCGATTCCTTGATCGCGCGGCGCTCCACTTGCGTCGAGCCGCACGGCACGCACACCAGCACGCGCGGACTCGGGCGGAACATGCGCGAACGGTGCACTTTCTTGATGAACTGCTTGAGCATCTCCTCGGTCATGGAGAAGTCGGCGATCACGCCGTCCTTCAGCGGCCGCACGGTGACGATGTTGCCCGGCGTACGGCCGAGCATGCGTTTGGCGTCGCTGCCGACCGCGGCCACGGAGCGCGGACCGCCCGGCCCGCGATCCTGCCGGATCGCGACCACCGAAGGCTCATTCAGCACGATGCCCTGGCCGCGCACATAGATAAGGGTGTTGGCCGTGCCGAGGTCGATCGACAGATCGTTCGAGAAGAGTCCGCGTAAACCTTTGAACATGAAGCACTCGTGGGCCAGTGAGAGGGGGTGGGCAAAGCGCGACAGTGTAGTAACGCGCAACCTTCGAGGCAAGGAAAAATGCCGTTAAAATGCGACTTTGCGCGGGGTCCTGGACGCGAAACGGGACCGTCATCGCGTTTTGCGCATTGACGGCCCGCGTCCTGGCTTTTTCCTGACGCCGATCTGTCCTTATGGCGACGCGTGCGCTTGCGCGAACGCCCCCGATCGCCGATGCTTGACGCACTGCACCACGACTGCGCCGACGCGG
>JAICYA010000263.1 GCA_025934455.1 Rudaea sp. | reverse complement strand
CATGGTGCGCGACGCTGGGATGGTGGCAGCTGACGTACTCGTTGATCGATTCAAGCTTGTGGATGAAGCCGTTTTCGAGCAGGAAATCGAGCGCGCGATAGACCGTCGGCGGTGCGGCGTTGCTGCGGTCGTCCTTGAGCTTGTCGAGCAAGTCGTAGGCCTTGACCGGCTTGTGCTCGGCGGCGATCAGTTCCAGCACCTGCAGGCGGATTTCGGTCAGGCGCAATCCGCGTTGCGCGCACGCGGCCGACACCTCACGCACGAATCCCTTCGCGTTGTGGGTGTGATGGTGCGCGGCGTGGGCGGCTTTGGCGGACATGATCGGATGATGTCGGGTCGAAGCACACAATCTTCAAGCTGACTTCACGCGGATCATAGCACCCACCCACCCTCACCCCAGCCCGTTGCTAGGCTCGTTCCTCGCCAAGCAACCCCGCTTGCGCGCCATGCGCGCAAGCCCTAAGACGCGCCGTTGCGCGTCTTCGACCCGCCAGCGGGAGAGGGGGATAAGCGGGCGCCGCAATGCCGGCAATGCGCGTCGCCGGCATCCACGGGTTTGCGGCACTGCGGGCATGCAGGTTTAGGCTTGAGTACCGGCAGCAACAGCGAGATGATCCAGCCGATCGGGCCAAGTGCGGCGCCGAGCACGGCATCGCGAACGACGGCATTCTTGTACTTGCCGATCAGCGCGCCGACTGCAGCGCAGACGACGGTGAAGACAATGGCCCAGATCCACAACGTCGGATCGGTCAGGGTCTGCGTGCATTGATCGAGCAGGCGTTGCGCCGCGTCCGGATCGGTAGGATCCAGGTTCGCGAGCGCGGAAAAATCACAGGCCATCGATCAAGCCCCGGCTTTTGCCAATGCATCCTCGATGCGCTTGAGTGCGCGTTCGCGTCCGGCCAGGAACACGGTGTGGTCGATGGACGGCGACACCTGCGTGCCGGTCATCGCCACGCGCAGCGGTTGCGCGACCTTGCCCATGCCTTCGCCGATCGCCGCGGCAGCGGCCTCGATCGCCTTGTGCACGCTTTCCACGTTCCATTCCGGCACGATGGCGAGCTGCTCGTGCGCGGCGGTCAGCGCGGCGGCGGCTTTCGGCGTCCTCAGGTGCTTGGCCACGGCCGCATCGTCCCACTGCGTGACCGGGCCGTACCAGATGCTGGCCTTGTCGGCCATTTCCTTGAGCGTGCGGGCGCGGTCGCGCAACGCCACGACCACGTCGGCCGCACGCGGGCCATGCGCAGGATCGTAGCCTTGCTGGCGCAACTGCCATTCCAGTTCCGGCGCGAGCGCCTCGGGATCGCCGGTCTTGAGGTAATGCTGGTTGAGCCAGGAAAGTTTCTCAACGTCGAAGCGCGACGCCGCCTTGTTGACGTCGGCGACGTCGAACAGGTCGATCATTTCCTTGAGCGAGAAGATTTCCTGATCGCCGTGCGACCAGCCCAGGCGCACCAGGTAATTGAGCACCGCATGCGGCAGGAAGCCATCGTCGCGATATTGCATGACGCTCACTGCGCCGTGGCGCTTGGACAGCTTCTGCCCGTCCGGCCCCAGGATCATCGGCAGGTGCGCGAATTCGGGGATGTCGGCTTCCAGCGCGTTGTAGATGTTGATCTGGCGCGGCGTGTTGTTGACGTGGTCGTCGCCGCGGACCACTTCGCTCACACGCATGTCGATGTCGTCGACGACGACGGCGAAGTTGTAGGTCGGGAATCCGTCCGAACGCACCATGACGAGGTCGTCGAGTTCGTCGTTGCTCCACTCGATGCGACCCTTGACCTTGTCGTTGAACACGACCGAGCCCGACGCCGGATTGCGGAAGCGGATGACCCGATTCGGGTCGTCGCGCAACGGCGCATTCTGCTCGCGATAGACGCCGGCGTAGCGCGACTTGATGTTCTGCTCCATCTGCCGCGCGCGCATCGCATCCAATTCTTCTTTCGTCTCGTAGGCGTAGTACGCCTTGCCCGCACGCACGAGTTCCTCGGCGACGTGGCGATAACGATCCATGCGCAGGGTCTGGTAGAACGGGCCTTCGTCGTGATCCAGGCCAAGCCAGCTCATGCCATCGAGAATGGCTTTCACCGCCTCGTCGGTGGAACGCTCGCGATCGGTATCCTCGATGCGCAGGATGAACTGGCCGCCGCGATGACGCGCCTCCAGCCAGCAGTAAAGCGCGGTGCGCGCGCCGCCGATGTGGAGGAAACCGGTAGGACTGGGAGCGAAGCGTGTGCGAACGGTCATTGTAAAAACTGTCGTGAAACGGCCTGCTAGCCTAGCAGATGCGCGATAATTCCGGACCAATTCCCTGCCCCGCCATGCCATGAAACGAATAGCACTCCTGCTCGCCTGCACGCTCGCCCTCACCGCCTGCGCATCGATGTCGCAGCGTCCGGTCGACGGCACGCGCGCGCAAATCGGCGTACTCGAAACCACCGATCTGCATTCCAACGTGATGAGCTACGATTATTACAAGCTCGCGCCGGATGCGAGCCTGGGCCTGGAACGCGCGGCTACGCTGATCCACGCGGCGCGCAAGGAATTTGCGAACACGCTGCTGTTCGACGCCGGCGATACCATCCAGGGCACGGCGCTGGCCGATTACCAGGCGCTCGTGCACAAACCGGCTTGCGACCAGACCCTCGCAATCTACAAGGCGATGGACACGCTGCACTACGACGCCGGCACCATCGGCAATCACGAATTCAATTACGGCCTGCCTTTCCTCAGCCAGGTTACCGGCACATCGTTCGACGCGACCGGCGTTCCGGTCGAACATTGCAAGGGTCCGGATTTTCCGCTCGTGCTGGCCAACGTGTTCAGCGCGAAAACCGGCCAGCCGCTGTATGCGCCGTGGCGCATCCTCACGCGCACGATCCGCGTGCACGCGCCGGACGGCAGCGAACGCGAGGCGACGATCCGCGTCGGCGTGATCGGTTTCGCGCCGCCGCCGATCCTGGAATGGGACAAACGCAACCTCGAAGGCAAAGTCACGGTGATGGGCGTGGTCGAGGCGGCAAAAAAATACGTGCCGGAAGTCCGCGCCGCCGGCGCCGACATCGTGATCGCCATCGTCCACGGCGGCATCAACACCGCGCCGTACACGCCAAAAATGGAAAACGCCGACTGGTACCTGGCCCAGGTGCCCGGCATCGACGCCATGCTTACCGGCCATTCGCACCAGGTCTTCCCCGATCCCGGCAATGCGAAATCGCATTACGCGCACATGCACGACGTGGACAACGAGCGCGGTTTCGTCAACGGCGTGCCGACCGTCATGGGCGATTTTTTCGGCAAGGCCATCGGCGTGATCGACCTGCACCTCACCTACGCCGCCGGCCACTGGCAGGTGGACAAGGACGCGACGCACTCGGAAGTTCGCCTCGTCGAGCCGCGCGGAAAACCACCCGTCGCGCCGGATGAGGAAATCGCGCAGATCGTCGCCCCGGAACACGCAGCCACCATTGCCTACGTCAAGACACCGATCGGACGCAGCGATTTTCCCATGACCACGTACTTCGTCGCCGCGGGCGATACCTCGGCGCTGACCATGGTCAACACCGCACAGCGCGGCTATGTGGAAAAGTATATAAAAGCCAATCTGCCGCAATTCCGCGACGTT
>JAICYA010000201.1 GCA_025934455.1 Rudaea sp. | reverse complement strand
TGGCCGAAGCCATAGCCGCGCATCGCGGCGAGCGCGGCCAGTTCCTGTTCGTGCACGCCCAGCGTCGTGCACAGGCGGCGCACGATGGCGAGTTTTTCCGGCGACAGAGCGCCTTCGGCAAACACGATTTCCAGCAGCAGGTCGAGCAGGATGTAGGCGCGGTCGCGGCGGCCGCGGCACCAGTCGCGCAGTTCGGCGATGGCATGGTCGACGGCGAAATTGTCCTGCTTGCCTTCCTTGAAGCGTGCGATTGCCTCGGCGCGTTGCGCGGCCGAAAGCCGCAGGCGCGCGATCAGATTTTCGGTGGCGGCGATTTCCGGTTCGGAGACGCGGCCGTCGGATTTGGCGATGGCGCCGGCGAGGCCGAACAAGGGGCCGATGAAGGCGTCGGGCGGGCTCGACTGCGCGCGCCTCGTCGTGCCCTGATCCCACAGGTGGCCCAGCACGAAGCCGATGAAGAGCCCGACCGGATTGCGCAACAGCACCCAGCCGAGCAGCGCGCCGACCAGCTTGCCGGCGATATTCATGGCGTTGTCGGCTGCGGAGTTTGCGCGGCGTACCAGACCAGCACCGTGTCGATTTCCCGCGCGTTGAGCATGCCGAGTGCAGCGCGCATCGCGGGAAAGTCGCGCTTGCCGGATTTGTATTGCGCGATCGCGCTGCGAAGATAGGCCAGATTTTGCCCGGCCAGGTTCGGGATTTCCGCAGAGCTGGCGTGGCCGTTCTCGCCGTGGCAGCTCGCGCACAGGCCCAGGCGCTGCGGCTTGTCGGCGGCGTTGGCTTGCACGGATAGAATCAGGCTGGCGCCGAGCGCGCAGAGAATGAACAAACGCATGGAATTGGATCGCAGGAAAACCGCGCGCATTTTAGCAGCGCGAGGCCGTTACAATGACGATCTTTGCGGAGTGCCGACGTGCCCACCACATTGTTGCAATCGAATCTGCCCGGATTGAGCCTGATCCATCGCGGCAAGGTGCGCGACGTCTACGCGCTGTCCGCGCAGGAATTGCTGATCGTGGCCACGGATCGACTGAGCGCGTTCGACGTGGTGCTGCCCGATCCGATTCCTGGCAAGGGCGAGATGCTGTGCCAGGTTTCCAATTTCTGGTTCGGCAAGACCGCGCACCTGGTGCCGAATCACCTGACCGGCAAATCCGTCGCCGCCGTGCTGCCCGCCGGCACGGATGCGGATTTGTATACAAAGCGCAGCGTGGTGACGAAACGCCTCAAGCCCGTTCCGGTCGAGGCGATCGCGCGCGGCTATCTGATCGGATCGGGCTGGAAGGATTACCAGGCGACAGGCGCGCTGTGCGGCATAAAGCTGCCGGCGGGCTTGCGCCAGGCGGAAAAATTGCCGGCACCGATCTTCACGCCATCGACCAAGGCCGCGGCCGGACAGCACGACGAGAACGTGTCCTTCGACGCGGTCGTCAAGGCTATCGGTGAGGACCTGGCCGAGCAGGTGCGCGACGCGACGCTGAAAATCTACGCCTTCGCCGCGGAGTACGCCGCGCAGCGCGGCATCCTCATCGCCGACACCAAGTTCGAGTTCGGTACCGATGAAGCCGGCAAGCTCTACGTCATGGACGAGATGCTCACGCCCGATTCCTCGCGTTTCTGGCCGGCCGACGAATACCGCGTCGGCATCAGCCCGCCAAGCTACGACAAGCAGTTCGTGCGCGATTACCTGGAAACGCTGGACTGGAACAAGACCGCGCCCGGCCCGAAGCTGCCGGGACGCGTGATCGAAGGTACGGCGGCGAAATACGCCGAAGCGTTGAACAAGTTGGCCGGAATCGTGCTGGATTGAAGCTTGGGTGTGACGCTTCCTCCGACGAGCAACCCGATCGAGCCCGCGCGCTCGTCTGCGGCTTGCTGGCCTGCTTGTCGAAGATCACGAAAACGTCGCCGACCAAGTTGCGTCCTTCGTGCTCAATGAGGCCACTGGCAATACGGCTGACCGCTGCGCGCCCGCTATGCTGTGATCTTAAACCAATGCATCAAACAGAGCGCTTGCGCCCGGTGAACATCGCGCGCACGAGGTTTTCGCGGTGGCGCAGGCCGCTGTAGACGACGCCGGCGACGTGCAGACCGATCAGCACCAGCATCGAATTGGCGAAAATCTCGTGGACTTCCTCCATCGCCTCGCTGCCCCAGAACGCATCGGTGGTCAGCAGCCAGCCGGTGATGCCGGTGGCGATCAGCGTCAGCAACAACGCGACGATCATCACCGCGCCGGCCGGATTGTGGCCGAGGTGACGCGCCTCGCGGCGCGCCACCAGGTCCTTCATGTAGGCCAGCAAGCGGCGCGGCGACGGGATGAAATTGGCGAAGCGCGCGTGACGCGTGCCGACTACGCCCCAGACGAGGCGGAACGCCACCAGCCCGAGCACCGTGTAGCCGAGCCATTGATGAGCCGACCCGCCGTCGTCGCCGAGCAGGTAGGCTCCGGAGAACGCCAGCACCAGCGACCAGTGGAAGATCCGCACGAACGGATCCCACACGCGCACCGTGCCGGTGCCGAGTGCGTTGTCCGTCCGTGCGGAGGCGTTCATTTCGTGCCCGCCTGACCGACCACGCTGGCATCGGCCGGACTGACGAACAGTTCGACGCGCTTGCCGTCCTTGTCCTTCGCGTAGACTTCGTAGCAAGTGCCGCTGGCCTTGATCTTGCCGACGGTATAGCCCTGCGCCACGATGTGCGCCTTGATGTCGGCGGTGCTCTTCCATTCGGACTTGGGCTTGTCGGTGCATTCGCCGCTGTAGGTGGACGCGTACGCACCGAGCGAGGCGGCGAGCAACGCCAGGCCGGCGATGGACTTGATGATGTTGGAGTTCATGATGTTTCCTCTGGATGGATTGGGGGTGACCCGGCAGGTGCCGGGGTGCCTTTCGACACGGGCGCACAATGGCTCGCGCCGCTGAAGCCAGTCTTAAGCCCCGGCGGTTTCGTTTCCCTCGCGCTTCAGATCCGCTTAAGCTCAAGCGCAGATACACGGCGCAGATCCCGGACGGTGAACGACGATGCGGCTGTTGCTGGTGGAAGACGATCCGATACTCGGCGATGGCGTCGCGGCCGGCCTGAAACAGGCGGGCTTCACGGTCGACTGGACGTGCGATGGCCGTAGCGCGCAATTGGCGCTGGAAACCGCCGACTACGAGCTGATCGTGCTCGACCTCGGCCTGCCGCGCGTGGACGGAATGGAGCTGTTGCGCGCGCTGCGCGCGCGTGGCAGCCAATTGCCGGTGCTGGTGCTGACCGCACGCGATACCGTGCAAGACCGCGTTGACGGGCTGGAGGCCGGCGCCGACGATTATCTGGTCAAGCCATTCGCCTTGGCGGAACTCGTCGCGCGCATCCGTGCCCTGCACCGGCGCGCGCATGGACGCAGCATCGATGCGATCCGCTATCGCGATCTGATCCTGGTGCCGGACAGCCTGACGGTGACACGCGGGGATGAAACGATCGTGCTGTCCGGGCGCGAATGCGCGATCCTGGTCGATCTGCTCGAGCATCGCGGCACGGCGCTGTCGCGTGCGCGCCTGGAGGAAAGCCTGTATGGCTGGAACGAGGAGGTAGAGAGCAATGCTGTCGAGGTGCACATCTCCAACTTGCGCAAGAAACTCGGCAGTGACCTCATCAAGACGATTCGCGGCGTGGGTTACCTGATTGCGAAGGAGTCCGCATGAAGCGCTTCTCGCTCCAGCGCCGCCTGTTGTTGCTGCTGCTCGGCAGCCTCGTGCTGGTGTGGGGCGCGATGCTCGGCGTCGGCTACGACGAAGCGCGCGAGGAAATCCACGAACTGGCCGACGTGCGCCTGCAACAGGGCGCGCGCACCTTGCTGGCGCTCGACCTCAAGCGTCTGGCGCGACTGGCCAATTCCGCAGCCACGCCGGAAGGCGACGATGGTGCAGGGCCCGATCGCGCGGACATCGCCCGGTCGCTGGCGTTCCAGGTCTGGGGCGACGGCGGCCAACTCCTGCTCGCCAGCGCGGGTGCGCCGGTGGCCGCATACCGCGCGGACGAAGGCTACGCAACCCGCGCCATCGATGGCAGCGATTGGCGCAGTTACAGCGTGCGCGATCGGCATCACGAATACCTGGTGACGGTGCTGGAGCCGTTGGGTGTCCGCGAACATCCGGTGCGTGAACTGGCCTGGCGCATGGGCCAGGTGTTGTTGTGGGCGTTGCCGGCGCTGGCTTTGCTCGTGTGGCTTGGTGTCCGCAGCGGGCTGCGGCCGCTCGAAACGCTGTCGACGGAAATCGGTACGCGCGATGCCGGCAATCTCGAACCGATCCGGCCGCGGCGCATCCCGGCCGAAGCACAAACGCTGGTTGCGGCGTTGAACCGCCTGCTCGACCGGCTCTCGCGCTCGCTCGACAAGGAGCGCGCGTTCACCGCCGATGCCGCGCACGAACTGCGTACACCGCTGGCGGCCATCAAGGTGCAGGCCGACGTCGCGTTGGGTGCGCGCGATGAAGAAAGCCGCCGGCGTGC
>JAICYA010000424.1 GCA_025934455.1 Rudaea sp. | reverse complement strand
TCCGGAAGGATTCGCGCACGGTTTCTGCGTGGTCAGCGAGGCGGCCACCTTCATGTATCAGTGCACCGCGTTGTACGACGCCGCCGCCGATGCCGGTGTGCGCTGGAACGATGCCGCCATCGGCATCGACTGGCCGGTGGCCGAACCGTTGCTGTCGGCCAAGGACGAGAGAGCGCCGCTTCTCGCGGATGTCGCGGCGGACAAGTTGCCGGTGTTTGCGGCCGGTTGAGTGGTCCGTACGCCGTAGCACCGGCATGATCACTACGTGTTAACCGTAATCATTCCGGGCCGGCCGCACACCCTACATTTGTCATTCCGGGGCCGGCCGCAGGCCGGAACCCGACTGCGTTTGCAGGATTGCAAACGCGAACGCCGAAGGCGGTCCGAAGGGCGAGCGCCAAGGATGGCGCGAGTCTATCGGTCATGATCGGCCTTGAAACCGATTCCGGGTTCGCTCCTTGCGGAGCGCCCCGGAATGACCAGTGGATTTGTGCAGGGCGTCGCGGAATGACGAAGGATTTTTGTCGCGGGCGGATATGACCATGCACGATTCGATAAAGCTTCTCGTAACCGGCGCGAACGGACAGGTGGGAAACGAGTTGCTGCGTACTTTTGCAGACTTTTCCCGGGATCGCGAAATCATCTCCGCCACCCGCAGCGGCGCGCTCGAAGACGGCACGCCCTGCGAAACCCTCGATCTTGCAGACTTCGATGCCCTGACCAGGGCTCTGGATCGCATCGCCCCGGACCTCATCATCAATGCCGCCGCGTACACGGCGGTCGATCGCGCCGAGGACGAAACCGAACTCGCGCAGCGCATCAACGGCGAGGCATTGGGCGTTCTTGGTGCGTGGGCGAAGCAGCACGCCGCGCGGGTCGTTCATTACTCCACTGACTATGTGTTCGACGGTCGCGCGAACCGCGCGTATCGCGAGGACGATGCCACGCATCCGGTGAGTGCCTACGGCAGATCCAAGCTGGCCGGCGAAACTGCGCTGCGCGAAAGCGGTGCGCGCCACCTGATTTTCCGCACCGCGTGGGTCTATGCCGCGCGGGGTCACAACTTCCTGCGCACCATGCTGCGGGTCGGAGCGGAGCGCGACGCGTTGCGCGTGGTGGACGACCAGATCGGCGCGCCCACCCCCGCGCGGTTGATCGCCGATGTCACCGCGCAAGTCGTGGCGCAATGGTGGCTTGATGAAACACCGGCGCGCGATGGCATCTATCACCTCGTCGCCTCGGGGCAGACCAGTTGGTGCGGTTTTGCCCGGGCGATTTTCGAACGCGCGCAAACCGTCGGCCTGATCGAGCAGACGCCGACCGTGCAGGCCATCCGAACCGATGAATATCCCACCAGAGCCGTGCGCCCGGCGTGGTCGGTGCTGGGTACCGCGAAGCTGCGCGAAACGTTCGACATCACGCTGCCGGACTGGAAAGAGGCGCTTGATGACGTCATGCGAGAACTCGCGAACGCGAACTCCTGAACCCCTCCATCACGCAGGGCCATTCGCGGCTGGCTGCGCAGATGCTGCCATTCCCGGTCCGGTCGCACACATCATCCAGTCGTCATTCCGGGGCCGACGCGGCTTCATGCGTCGGAACCCGGAATCGGTTGAAGGTACCCGAAACCGATGGCCCGAAACCGATTGACTCGCGCCATCCTTGGCGCTCGCGCTGCGCGCCGCCTGCGACGTTCGCGTTTGCGATCCCGCAAACGCAGCCGGGTTCGACCGTGCGGATCGCCCCGGAATGACGGCACCTTGTCGAGCACCTTCCGAGGGAGAAGGAAAGACGAAGCTCTCTCGCCCCGTTGGACCCGACCCCGCCGCTCATCGGCCCAAACATGCCGCCCGTCGCCAGACGCTTGGCAACAGCGCGGGCAATGACGATGATCCGGTCCGCATCGTCGGCTTTCGACAGGGGCAAACCGTGGTGCCGGGGAAAATCCAGATCATGCCTATTGATTTCACGAAGCGCTTGCGCGCGGGCTGTCGCGCCTGCGG
>JAICYA010000452.1 GCA_025934455.1 Rudaea sp. | reverse complement strand
CCGTTCAATTCCACCGCAGCGATGCGGAACAGCGTGTCGTTGACGAGCGTGGACTTGCCCGAACCCGACACGCCGGTGATGCAGGTGAAGAGGCCCGCAGGAATTTCCAGATCGACGTGCTGCAGGTTGTTGCCGTGCGCGCCCCTGAGTTTCAGCACCCGCTCGGGGTCGGCCTGCCGGCGCTGCGGCGGAATCTTGATGCTGCGCTTGCCAGACAGATATTGCCCGGTCAGCGATCGCGGTTCGGCGAGGATGTCGTCCAGACTGCCGGCGGCCACCACTTCGCCACCGTGCGTGCCGGCGCCGGGGCCGATGTCGACCACCCGGTCGGCGCTGCGGATGGCTTCCTCGTCGTGTTCGACCACGATCACCGTGTTGCCGAGGTCGCGCAGGTGCGTGAGGGTGCCCAGCAGGCGCGCGTTGTCGCGCTGGTGCAGGCCGATCGAGGGCTCGTCCAGCACATACATCACGCCGACGAGGCCGGCGCCGATTTGCGACGCCAGGCGGATGCGCTGGGCCTCGCCGCCCGAAAGCGAGTCGGCCTTGCGGCCGAGGGTGAGGTAGTCGAGGCCGACGTCGATCAGGAATTTGAGCCGCTCGCGGATTTCCTTGACGATGCGCGCCGCGATTTCGCCGCGCCAGCCGCTGAGTTGCAGGCCGTCGACGAAGCGGTGCGCGTCGCCGATCGCGAGCGCCGCCAGCGCGGGCAGGCTCTTGTCGCCCACAAACACGTTGCGCGCCGAAAGATTCAGGCGTTCGCCGTGGCACTCCGGGCACGGCCGTTCGCTGATGAAGCGCGCCAGCTCCTCGCGCACCATGTTGGATTCGGTTTCGTGGTAGCGGCGCTCGAGGTTCGGCAGGATGCCTTCGAAGCGGTGGCGGCGCGTGACCGGCCCGCCACTGCCGGTGTACTTGAAGGCGATGGCCCCGTCGCCCGAACCGTTCAGCACGGCGTCGCGGGTGGCTTGCGGCAGCCGGTTCCATGGCGTTTCGGGATCGAAGCCGTAGTGTTTGGCGAGCCCTTGCACCATCTGCCAGTAATACGGGTTGCGCCGGTCCCAGCTGCGGATCGCACCGTCGGCGAGGCTGCGTTCGGGATGCGCGACAACGCGCGCGGGATCGAAAAATTGGGTCACGCCCAGGCCATCGCACTTGGGGCAGGCGCCCACCGGCGAGTTGAACGAAAACAACCGCGGTTCGAGTTCCGGCAGCGAGTAGTCGCACACCGGACAGGAGTAGCGCGACGAGAACAGCTGCTCGGTTGCCTTGGCGTCGTCGAGATCGACCAGGATCGCGACGCCCTCGCCGAGCCGCAGCGCGGTCTCGAAGGATTCGGCGAGGCGTTGCTTCAGGTCGGCGCGCGGGCGGAACCGATCAATGACCGCCTCGATGGTGTGCTTGATGCGCAGCCCCAGTGCCGGCACGTTGTCAAGGTCATGCACCTCGCCATCCACGCGTGCGCGCACGAAGCCCTGCGCGCGCAGTTGCTCGAACACCTGCACGTGTTCGCCCTTGCGCTCGCGGATCACCGGCGCCAGCAACATGTAGCGCGTGGTTTCCGGCAAGGCCAGCGTCGCGTCGACCATCTGGCTGACGGTTTGCGCGGCCAGGGGGATTCCGTGTTCGGGGCAGCGCGGCGTGCCTACCCGCGCGTACAGCAGGCGCAGGTAGTCGTACCCCTCGGTGATGGTGCCGACGGTGGAGCGCGGGTTGTGCGAGGTCGACTTCTGCTCGATCGAAATGGCCGGCGACAGGCCTTAGATATGATCGACGTCCGGCTTTTCCATGATCGACAGGAACT
>JAICYA010000192.1 GCA_025934455.1 Rudaea sp. | reverse complement strand
TGCGCCGACTGGAATACCCCTGCAGCGCTGTCGCAGCAGACCGCGAATGCCCGCGTCGATACCGGCCTGCTCGACGCGAAGATCACGCTGCGCCCGTCACGGGTGCTCGGCTGGCACGCGGGCCTGCGCTGGTACCGCGAGGACAACAAGACCAACTACCTCGCCTTCAATCCGCTGACGGGGCAGTACGGCTACATCGCCGAAAACGGCTCGCAGGGCAGCATTATCCCCGGCCAGATCGGCATCTTCGACCCTCGCAATCCGCTCTTCGCATCGTACGTGACGCAGGTGCGCGCGATCCCGTTCGGCTACACCGACACCGTGTTCGATACCGGCATCGACTGGCGCCTCGGCGAGAACAACACCCTGAACCTGACCTGGAGCTTCGATCGCAACCAGCCGAAATACCGCGAGCGCAAACTGGTCAACGAGCAACGCATCAAGCTGGCGTGGGTGGACCGCGCCCTCGGCAGGGGCACGCTGCGTTTCGACTACGAAGTCGCGTACCGCGATGGCGGGCCCTACACCTCCGATCCGTACGAAGCGTTCTATTCGACGGCGCTCCCGGGCTTCGTGACGCCACCACTCGGCAACGTCGCGTTCACCGTCGACGCAATGCGCAAGTACGACCTCGCCAACCGGATCGAACACAAGCTGCACGCGACGCTGATCTACCCGATCGGCGACACCGCAACGATCTCGGGCGTCGTGTACGCGACCCGCGACGACTACGGTGCCGCGATCGGCCGGCAGGCCACTCGCAACCGCGGTTTCGATCTGTCGTGGGACTGGCAACCTGCGCCGACAACCAGCATGAGCGCCAATCTCGGCCGCGACGATTCGAGCCTGCATTTCTCGAATGTCGGCGACAACGAAGACGTCACGGGGGCACCCGGCCGCGACGATCCTTCGCTGGGCGGCCCGCTTTTCCCGCTCGCGAACCAGTGGCAGGGCCTCGATCACGAGCGCGACTACAACGCAGGTCTCACGCTCCGTCACGACTTCGGACGCGTGCGCGCGGACCTCGGTTACACCTACACCTATGCGCTCGGCAGGATCGGCTACGTGTTCGCCTCGCCCGGCGCGCTGCCGATCACCCAGCAACCGTTCGTGGATGTCGTCGGCAATGCCCTCCCGGACAACCACTACCACATCCATACCCTGGAGGTCGGCTTCAACGTCGCGTTGTCGCGCATGGTCGGATTGCGGCTATTCGACCTGTTCGAGACCGGGAGCTTCGCCGACTGGCACTACGCCGGGCTCAAGGACAACCTAGTGATCGACCACCGGATCTACACCGACCTCGGGCCGCAGCCGCACTACAGCGCCAATCTGGTCGGCATCCTGCTCAATGCGAAACTGTGAGGACGCCGCCGTGATCTTCACGACACGCACCGCAGTCATTTCCTCTATCGCATTGGTCGCGATGGCGGTGAACGTGGCGCTGGCTGCGAACGCGCCGTTCGACGATTTGCGCAACCAGGTACCGATCCACGGCGATGCGGCGGCGGGGGCAGCCAAGGCCACCACCTGCGCCGCCTGTCACGGCGCCAAGGGCATCGCGGTCGCGCCGACGTTTCCGAATCTCGCCGGGCAATCGGCAACCTACCTGTACGTGCAATTGCGCGCTTTCAAGGATGGCGCGCGCGACAACGCGGTGATGCAGCCGCTCGCGAAGGCGCTGAGCGATCAGGACATGCGCAACCTTGCCGCGCATTTCGCTTCGCTGCCCGGAAAGGCCGCGTCGCGCGCGGCGCCGGCTTCTTCACGCGGTGCCACCCTGTTCCACGATGGCGACGCGGCACGGGGCGTGCCACCCTGCCAAGGCTGTCATGGCGTCGACGGCAAAGGGCCGCGTCCCGATCCCGCCAGCACCGCGCCGCAACCGGCGTGGTCGACGTTTCCGGTGCTGGCCGGCCAGAACGCCCCATACGTGCTGGCGCAGTTGAAGGCCTACCACGACGGCACGCGCGTCGGCACCAGCAACGACAAGGTGATGCAAGGGGTCGCGCACAACCTCAGCGCGGCGGACATGCGTGCGCTCGCCGAGTACGTGTCGACCTTGTAAGCCTCGGGCGCCGCCACCATTGCGGATATCCTGAACCGGCGACCCCGCGTGCCGGTCCGCACTCTCGGGAGGCATTGCCATGTCCAGCGTCGACCGATCCGGCACGTTCACGCTCGGGGACCGCACCGTGAAACGGCTCGGCTACGGCGCGATGCAGCTCGCAGGGCCGGGCGTATTCGGACCGCCGAAGGACCACGCGACGGCGCTCGCGGTGTTGCGGCAAGCCGTCGAAGCGGGCGTGAACCATATCGACACCAGCGACTACTACGGACCGTACGTCACCAACCGCCTGATCCACGAGGCACTCGCGCCATACCCCGACGACCTCGTGATCGTCACCAAGATCGGCGCCCGGCGTGACGACAAGGGCGCGTGGCTGCCGGCGATGTCGCCGGACGAACTCGCGGCGGCGGTGCACGACAACTTGCGCCGTCTCGGGCTGGACGTGCTCGAGGTGGTGAACCTCAGATTCATGTTCAGTCACATGGGACCCGCCGAAGGATCCATCGAGGCGCCGCTGACCGCGCTGGCCGAACTCCAGCAAAAGGGCCTGGTCCGCCACATCGGCTTGAGCAACGTGACGCCTGCGCAGGTCGCCGAGGGCCGCCGGATCGCAGAGATCGTCTGCGTGCAGAACCAGTACAACCTCGCGCATCGCGACGACGATGCCTGGATCGACGAACTCGCCGGCGACGGGATCGCCTACGTGCCGTTCTTCCCGCTCGGCGGCTTCAGCCCCTTGCAATCGGAAACGCTGTCGGGCGTCGCGGCGCGACTCGACGCCACGCCGATGCAGGTCGCGCTGGCGTGGCTGCTGCAGCGTTCGCCGAACATCCTGTTGATTCCCGGCACCTCGTCGCTCGAACATTTGCGCGAAAATCTCGCGAGCGCCGCACGTGTCCTGCCGGAGGACGAACTGGCCGACCTCGACAAGATCGCCGGGTGAGGCGAAGCGCGCGGCGCCGGCCGGCAACGCGCACCCGTGCATCTCCTCTTCATGCGGCCTGCGCTACGGTGCGTGGACTGGAGGGATGGAGCCGGCGATGGATACGCTGCTCGCCAAACCGGTTACAGAGATTCCGGACGGCAATCTTGCCGCGCTGCGGCGCAAGGCGCGCGACTGCCACGCCTGCCCCTTGTGGAAGCGCGCGACCCAGACCGTGTTCGGCGAAGGTCCCGCGCATGCCGAGGTGATGCTGATCGGCGAGCAACCGGGCCTGCAGGAGGATCGCGAAGGCCTGCCACTCGTCGGTCCGGCCGGAGGCTTGCTGGACCGTGCGCTCGCGGAAGCGGTCATCGACCGGGAAACGCTGTTCCTCACCAACACGGTAAAGCACTTCAAGTACGAGTCGCGCGGCACCGCCAAGCTGCACAAGCGCGCGAATGCCGCCGAACAGGCGGCGTGCCGGATGTGGCTCGCGGCGGAACTCGCGCGGGTGCAACCGCGGCTCATTGTCGCGCTGGGTGCAATGGCGGCGCAGACGCTGTTCGGCAATACGTTCCGGATTACCCGCGACCGTGGCCAGTGGCATGATCTCGGCGAACATGCGCAAGGGATGGCGACCTGGCATCCGTCGGCGATCCTGCGCGCGCCGGACGACCGGCGCAGCATGATGTACCGGGAACTGGTCGAAGACCTGCGCTCGGTCGCCAACCGATCTTAAGAATGCTTCGATGCATTGCTTCCCTTCGCCCTTCGAGAGAAGGGGCGTGTAACGCCGCCTTTTCTTTTGCGCGTAGCGCCGGATGAGGGTCCGGGTACTTGCGATCAACCACGTAGCCCGGATGCAGGCGCATAGCGCCGGAATCCGGGTATGTCGCCGACCATCCCCGGATTGCGCCACTGCGTGGCTTCATCCGGGCTACAGGAGCCGGGCGTCTCAGTGGAAATCGCGCGAACGCGTGTCCAGCGCACCCAACAGCGCGGTCCAGTCGTGCAGGCGTTCGGCGATCAGGTGCTGTACGCCGTGACGGTTCTCGAGCCGGCCCTCCACCGCGAGCAGGCGCGATTCCAGCAGTTCGCGGCGCTGGCGTTGCGCGAGGTCGTTCCACACGACGACGTTGGTCATGCCGTCCTCGTCTTCCAGGGTCATGAAGATCACGCCGCTCGCGGTCTGCGGGCGCTGCCGCAGGGTGACCAGACCCGCCGTGCGCACCTGCTGGCCGTTCGGGCATCGCTTCAATTCCGCGGAACGCCGGCAACGGCGCTGCGCCAGTGTCGCGCGCAGGAACGCGAGCGGATGCGTGCCGAGCGTGGTGCCGGTCACCGCGTAGTCGATACGAACCTCTTCCGCGCGGGTCGGCAGCGGCAGCGTGATCGCGGTTTCCTTCGTGGCCGGTGCATCCACGAACAGCGGCGGCGAGATCTCCACGCCCGCAACCGCCCAACGCGCCCGATGACGGTGGCCCGCCAGTCCGCGCAACGCCGCGGCATCGGCCAGCAAGCTGCGTTGGCGAACATCCAATGAGGCGCGCGCGCACAGATCGGCGACATCGGCGAACATGCGCTCGGCGCGCGCGGCCACGATCGCCGCGGCGGCATCTTCGCGAAAGCCACGGATCATCCGGAAGCCCAGCCGAATCGCTGGTTGTGCTGAACTTCGGTTGCGATCCTCCAGCGAGCAATCCCAGCC
>JAICYA010000279.1 GCA_025934455.1 Rudaea sp. | reverse complement strand
GCAGTTAGCTCAGCGGTAGAGCACTACCTTGACATGGTAGGGGTCACAGGTTCGATCCCTGTACTGCCCACCACCCCGGCGATAAGATACGCGCAACCCCCAGTAGGTATGCGCCGTGCACCGATTCGCTCTGTATTTTTCGCTGTGTACGGGATTCGCCTGCGCAGCGTCCGCATTCGCCGGCGTCGGCGCCACCTCGGCCGGGGTGACCACGGTCGATCCGAACAATCCATCCACGGACGTGCAGCAGCAGTCGTCCGGATTCGTCGCGGCGAACCAGCAGGCGCAGAGTGCGGCCAATGGCGGGATCGTGCTGCCCAATGGTGTCGCTGGTACCGCGCAAGCGGGCCAGAACGCTGCCGGCAATGCGGGCGCCAATGCAGCGCAGGCCGGACAGTCCGGCGGATCCAATGCCGCGACCGAACACGCGCCGCCTACCGTGCCGCCGCCACCTCCGCCACCACCGCCGAACTATGAATCCAGGATGCGACCGGTGGGCCCGGCGACGGTTGTCGCTCCCACACCGGCGCCACCTGCCGCAGCGGCGGCGCCGACGCAGAAGCCGGTGTCTGCACCGGAAAAGCCCGCGCAGCCGGCGCCAAAGCCAGCCGTCGTTCCCGCGCCGAACGCGAACCGTGCACCGCCGGTAGAGAAAAAGCGGGACGAGCCCGCACCCGCGGTAACGGCCGATCCCGGCGGCGGTCGCGGCGAGGCGCCGGATGGCTACACGTTCTGGCTCGGCCTGCTCATCGCCGGCGCGCTGCTCGCGCTGGCCGCAGTCACCTGGCTGCGCATCCAGCGCGGCGAAACGTTGGGTTGAGCCGTTCGGTCAGTGCTTGGGCTTGAGCAGGGTCCCGCTGCATTTCTTCGCACCGCAACGGCAGGCCCAGATGCGCTTGAGTTTCGCGGTCTGGCGTTCCTCGAGCGTGATGCCGTAATCGTAGGTGAGTTCCTCGCCCTGGCGAATGCGGCGTCGGGTCTCGATGACGACGCGATCCTTGCGCGGATCGCCGCTCGCGTGTTCGATCACCCACGCCTGGCAGTTCGGCGCGCAACTGTGGTTGATCCAGCGCGCGTCGTTGCCGTCGACGTTCGCATCGATCAGGTATTTTTCGTTGAGCGTGAACAGGAACGTGTGCCCGCTGTCGACGTCGTTGCCGTAGGCGCGGTTGGCCTGCGCATGGGTCAGGCGGCGGCCGCGATACTCGATGATTTCGGTACGTGCGGGCAGATCGCGGGCGGCGAAGACGCCGTTGCCGTGGATCGGCGAGCGGCGGCGGACGATGCGTTTGGTCATGTCGATGGCTATTCGGTTCGAGTCGGCGATTATAACGCGCCGCGTTGGTGCCTTGACCTGCATGCCACGCGCGCGCAATCTTGTAACAAGCGATGTTCGAGGACCGCGCCATGCCCGCAACCATCAGACTCAAGCACGCCAGCAAGGCACCGGCCAAAGCCGACGGCAAGCGCATCCTCGTAGACCGCCTGTGGCCGCGCGGCAAGTCCAGGGAATTCCTTGAACTCGACACCTGGGTGCGCGATGTCGCGCCGAGCACCGAGCTGCGCCAGTGGTTCGGCCACGATCCGGCCAAGTGGATCGAATTCCGCAAGCGCTATTTCGCCGAGTTGAAGAAGAACCCCATCGTCGCCGACTTGCGCCAACTGACCGCGAAGGGAACCGTCACCTTCGTCTTCGCCGCGGCCGACACCGAACACAACAATGCCGTGGCCTTGCGCGAATACCTGCTGCGTTGATTGCATAACCCTTTGCACGGAGATCGAGAATGTCCCCTCCCCGCCGCGCCCTGCTGATCGGCTTGCTGACCCTGAGTGTCGCAACGCTTGCCTTTGCGCGCGGCCACGGACATCGCGGCGGCAATGCGCAACAAGCCGGGAAATTCGACTACTGGCTGATGTCGCTGTCGTGGTCGCCGAGCTATTGCGTGACCCATCCGGACGACGAGCGCCAATGCCGGCACAAGGGCTACGGCTTCGTGCTGCACGGGGTGTGGCCGCAGTACCGCAACGGCTTCGGGCCCGAGCACTGCGCCAGCATTGCCGTGCCGGACGAAGCCACGATCCAGCACGCGCTGGCGTTCATGCCGAGCCGGCATCTGATCGAGCACGAATGGGAAACCCACGGCGCGTGTTCGGGCCTGGATCCTGCCGGCTATTTCGACCTGGCCGATCGCGCCTTCGCCAGCGTGAAGATTCCACAGCCGCTGACCACGCCGCGCACACCGCCGTCGATGAGCGCGAACGAGATCGTGCAGGCGTTTGCCGCAAGCAATCCGGGATTGGGCGCGAACACGCTCAGTGTCGTCTGCCACGACGGCGGCACCCTGACCGAGGTGCGCGTGTGCTTGAACCGCGATACGCTCGTGCCGCAGGCTTGCGGCGGCCGCGTGCGCAACACCTGCCGTGTGGGGACACTGCGGATCGAAGCGGCGCGCTGAAACGTTTTCTTGGGGACAACTGGAGGGGAGCGACATGAGATTCCTGCGCTTGCTGGGCAAGTTCGTGTTCGCCGTGGCGGTGTTGACGATTCTTGGAATGATCTTCGTTTACTGGCGCAGCAACCGCCTGCTCGCGCAGCGCATCCAAATCGACGAACCGGCGTTGACGATCCCGACCGACGCGGAGTCGATCGCGCGCGGCGAACACCTGGCGACCACGCGCGGCTGCCGCGAATGCCATGGCAAGGACCTCGGCGGAAACATTCTCGTCGAATCCTTCCCGGTCGGCCGTATCGCCGGACCGAACCTGACCCGCGGCCAGGGCGGCATCGGCAACCCGGATTCGATCAAATTCGAGCGCGCGATCCGCCACGGCATCGGCAGTGACGGACACCTGCTGATCTACATGCCGGCGACCGACTTCGCTGGCTTGAGCGATGCCGACACGCGCGACCTGATGGCCTACATCGCCTCGCGCCCGCCGGTCGACCACAGCGTGCCCCCACCGCTGGCGGGACCGCTGATCCGCGTGCTGTTCCTGCTTGGCAAGGCGCCGCTGGCGTATGGACTGCAGGTCGATCAGCACGCGCCACATGTCGCCGCTGTGGAAGCGGCACCGACGGTCGAATACGGCCGCTACCTCGCGCAGGGCTGCACCGGCTGCCATCGCGACGACTTCACCGGCGGCCATGTGCCCGGCACGCCGCCATCGTTCGCGAATGCGGCGAACATCACCACTGACCCAGTGCGCGGCATCGGCACATGGAGCAAGGCCGACTTCTACAACGCCCTGCGCCAGGGCAAGCGCCCGGACGGCAAGGCGCTGGATTCCTTCATGCCCTGGCGCGCGCTACGCACGAGGCTGTACCCGTTTTCGACGGCGCGAGCGACGGCCATCCGTACGTGCAGCGGCGCATCGCGTACGGCATCCCAGGCCGGGACGAACAACACCCCGACGTCCCTGCGCCCGTACGCGCGCCCCAACGAGGGGAACTCGAGGTCCGTGCCGATCGTCACGCCGTACATCCACGCGCTGTCCG
>JAICYA010000001.1 GCA_025934455.1 Rudaea sp. | reverse complement strand
GTCGTCGTACTGGCGTCCTCTTTGGTAATAGTTTTCGTGCTCGTACTGACCCCGCCAGTACGCGTCTTCTTCGGTCGGATTGACCGCTTCGCCGACGCCCTTGCCGACCAGACCACCGGCAACTGCGCCAACGACGGCGCCCACTATCGTTCCGACCGGACCGCCGACAGCGGTGCCGGCGACTGCGCCCGCGACGGCGCCGGACGCTCCGCCAACTCCGGTACCGACCGGATGCGCACCAGGCGCGCCCGAGATGGGGTCCCGATTGGCCGGATTTTTATCGCGTGATGCATTTTTGGGATTAATCATGAGTATTCCTTGGATGGGGTGAACAACATCGACGGCAATCGCACAGCGCGATTTCCGGTTCGTGAATGGCAAGCACACAACAGGTGCCTGGAAATCGGGCTGCGATTGTTGGCAGCCGGATATTCGGACTCAAACGCGCCGGCTGCGCCCGACGAAGAACGACACGGCAAACAGGATCAGGAAGACGACGAACAATATCTTCGCAATGCCGGCCGAGGCGCCGGCGATGCCGGTAAATCCGAGTACAGCGGCTATCAGCGCGATTACCAGAAAAACGATGGCGTAATGCAACATGGGAATCTCCTTTCAGGGTGCCGGACGAAATCAGCGTACATGCGCGTTAGCCGTCCGGACTGATCCAATGGGGCATGTACCTGGATCAAGACATAGCAAGCATCGTGCCCGGACAAATTCTTCGATAATGCGGAGATTTGTCGCTTGGCCGTCGGGTTATGTGCACGATGACGGTGTCGACGCGAGTGCAGAATAAGCGACGTTGTTGGATGACAGGAAAATCCACATGCGCCGCGCTGGAAACGCATGAGTCGATCTGGCGGCGATACCCTCGTTTCAGAAGATTATCGAGTTGCAGGCTCTCTCATTGCGAAATACCGTCAAGTCATCGCGAATGTCCGCGACGTCCGCACCGACACTGTACGTCCCGACGACATACGGCGCTTGCACATTCGGCGTATTTTCCCGGCCGCTGCACACGAGTTCGCAGTGTGAGTTGAGCCAGATCGTTACGTCACGCATTGTGAGCTCGACAGTCACCGATTCAGCCAAGCGATCGAGATCATCGAAAAGACAACCGACATAACGTGCTCGCTTCACAGGGCGCATGAGCATTCTCCAATCGCCATCGCGGTATTGATGCGGGCTGTGGCGGCGCAAACCACTGTGTAACTCATTCGTTCTCACAGACATGAAGCCATCTGCTTGAGGGCGGGATGATGTACTGCCAAGCGCGGCGTCTCCGTTCGGTGTCGCACAAAGCGTCGCAATCGCTGCGCATCCGGCGTCATTGCCGCTTCCGAATCGGAATCGCGCCTGAATGTTCCTGCGAGCGCTCAGTTCGTGTTGCCAATGCGCCGCGTAAGTTTTAGGCCGCCGACACATCACGCCGGCAGCGCCGCGATCGGCGTCAACTTAATCGGAGAGCAACATGATCAAAAGTAACCATCAAGGCTCGGGATCGAGCAGCAGTCATGATACGAAACACGATACCGGCGGAAGCGGCCACCCGAAGTCGGGTAGTGGCCAGTCGAAGACGGACAGTTCTGGCGACAAAGACAGAAAGAACGCGAGCGAAAGAAGCGGCTCGCATCGCAAACCCGATGCTGAAAATCTACAGAAGTAGCCATCCGTAGCGAAAGGTACGCGTGAAACCGATCAGGCCTCACGCGTACTATTGGAAAGTAAATGGCGGGTAGCCGTGACGCCGCGCGATGGGATCGGCGTGCCCTCTCGGCAACAACGCAGCGGGAGGGCCCGTCCAAGTGCCAAGGATGATGGCAACGCTGAATTCGAATCCGGGAAAGCGACGGTCAGCCTTGCAGCCATCCATGCTTGCCGAGATCAGCAGGTGCGTCCGATAGCAATCCACGCGCAAAGTCGAATGAACGTGCGATGAAATTTCCGGAAGAATCCCAATACGCCGCATCGCATATGTGGATGCGCAGGACTACCAGGTTGGCGTCGTCTTTGCCGTTGGCGAAAAGACACGCTGTGGCTCTGACCACAGTGCATCGATCGTCGCCTGGTCGCGATCGAGGCGCGCTTCGCCGCGCACGGATACGTAGCGCCTGCGATCCGAGCATGTATAGGAAAGATTCACACGCGGATGAGCGCGCAACTCTTCAATCTTGCCGCTGTCAGCGCCCGTGAAAAACACGAGGTCGCCGCTCGCGTCGAATTCCAATGTCTGCAACGGCCGGCTGACCAGCGAACCGTCGGTCGCCTGAGTCGTCAACATTGCCACCTCGATACCGTGGATGAGCTTGCCCAGTTCGGCGAGGTCGTTGTTGATTTGCGTTTCCTGTTTCATCGTAATCTCCTGTGCTTCAAAAACTTTTGCTGCTTCCATTGCGCGTACACGTTCGAGTCTCGCCGCGCTTGCTGCAAGACTTGGCTAGATTTCCTCTTTGACCTGGCCGTAAGCCAGCATCGCGAACAGTCCGGTTCCGCCAATCACATTGCCGGCAAGCACGGGCAGCAACACTCCGAAGACGCCGCGCCATGGATCCAGTTGCGCGCTGAACATCAGCAGGAACACCTCTGCCGAACCGACCACGACATGGGTCAGACCCGCAATGGCGATGAGATACGTCATCATCGCGATGATCCAGAAATGTGCGTTCTTCGCAGCCGCCAACATCCAGACCATCGCGGCGATCAGGAATCCGGCGGGAATGCCGCGCATCAGCAGATCGAACGCGTTGTTCTCGATCAGCGGCCGCGCCACGGCATGAAAACTCGCTATCTGTTCGCGTGAAGCGATGTGTGCGTGGATCGCCAACACCGACGCCAGCGCAGTCCCACTCATGTTGGCCACGAACACGATCGCCCACAGGCGCAGCACCATTCGCAGCGAATGTGCCGTGCGGTTGGCAAGCAAAGGCAGTACGGCGGTGATTGTGATCTCGGTGGACAATTGCAGCCGGGCCAGAACCACGATCAGAAAGCCGACGCAGTAACCCAATTTGGAAACCAACGGTCGCCATGGCTGATCGGGAAGGTAGCCTTCGAGAAAGCCTTGCATGAACAGCGAGCTGCTGATGGCAATTCCAGCGGCGAGGCCGGACCACCACAACGAGGTGGCGGGGCGGCCAAGTTCCTGCGCGCCTTCGGCACGCACGATCGCATAGACGGCAGGTGAGGAAACATTCGCCTGCTTCTCGACCTTGCGCGCTTCCTCACTCGAAAGTCCGCGCTCATTATTGCCGGGTTCCGCGCAGTTCTTGCTTGTGTCGGTCGGCATGGTCAAGCCGCATCTCGGCGAGTTGCCTCAATCACCGTAGGTAATCGCGCGCGTTTGGAATACGGCTGATAACCGCTTGACTTCGTGGCGCGGCACCGCACGTGTAATGCACTTTGCATGATTGCCTCTGCGTAATAGTGTACTTTGCATAGATCGGCACAATGCCAACGCATTCTCGGCGCAACCGATGCAGTCATCATGCAACGTCGTTGCCAATCCTTGGCGGCTGGTTCTTTGCGCACCCATGATGATTGCGCCGCACTTTGCGGACGTTACTTTGGCACATCGCTTGCTGACGCGATGTTGTCCGATGGTTTACTCAAGGAGTCCTTTATGCCACGCGGCGGCAAGAGCGCGTACACGGCCAAGCAGAAGCGTCAGGCCCGCGATATCGAAAAAAGCTACGAACGCAAGGGCGTTTCGGAAAAAGAATCCGGTCGGCGCGCCTGGGCAACCGTAAACAAGATCAGTGGAGGCGGGAAAAAATCCGGTAGCGGACGCAAGAAATCCGCAACGAGGAAAACGACCGCCCCGGCAAAAAAGAAGTGAGTGCCGCGCCATTCGCGAAAATAGCTATGTGCGACAGCGAACAGATGCTTGCGCAGCGCCGGCGAGAACATGGCCTCCCGCAATCGGTCCGCCAAGGAAGTCGCCATGAATCCGTCAACTTCCCGTCGGCGCTTTCTTCAGGCTGCGTCGCTGGCGGTGCCGGGGGCCGTTTTGAGTGGTTGCCACAGTGCCGCGACCCAGCCGGAGCTTTCTGCCGCAATCGCCCCGTCCATTCTGACGGCGCAGGAAACGAGTTTTCTCGCGGCGGCAACGGAACGCCTGATTCCCGGTGCGGCAGAAGCCGGCATCGTCACATTCATCGACCGTCAACTTGGCGGTCCGTATGGACTGGCGCAAGCCTGGTACATGCACGGACCGTGGCAACACGGCACCGAGCAGCAGGGTTACCAATTGAAGCTGACGCCGGCGCAGTTGTATCGAAGCGCGATCCGCGACATCCAGGCGTGGTGCGGGCACACGTACGCAAAGTCATTTGAACGCTTGTCTCCCGAAGAACAGGACACGGTGCTTCACGGACTGGAAAAGGGCGAGATTGAGCTGCCCGACGTACCCGCAAAAACCTTTTTCACGATGTTGCTGCAGAACACCCAGGAAGGCTATCTGGCCGACCCGATGTATGGCGGCAACCGCGATTTCGCGGGTTGGAAACTCATCGGATTTCCCGGCCCGCGCTACAACTACATTGCCGAGATCGAACACTACGGCAAACCATACACTCTGCCGACCGTCGGTCTGAAGGGCCGAGGCGACCTGCACCGCGACGGCGGTTGACGATGGCGACGCGGCTGGCCGAAGTGGATGTGGTGCTGGTCGGATTCGGACTGACCGCGGCGATCGTGGCGCAGGAACTCACCGATGCCGGATTGCAGGTGCTGGCACTGGAACGCGGCGGCTTTCGGGACACGGTTCCGGATTTTTCCACAGCCACGATTCAGGACGAACTGCGTTACGCCGTGCGCAACGGACTGTTCGAGGAACCCGAGCGCGAAACCCTGACCTTTCGCAATTCGATCGATCAGACGGCGTTGCCGATGCGCCATCTGGGATCGTTCCGACCGGCGTCCGGCGTCGGCGGCGCGGGCGTGCACTGGAACGGTCAGACGTGGCGCTTCCTGCCCACCGATTTCACGATCCGCAGTCACACCGAACAGCGTTACGGCAAGAACTTCATTCCCGCCGACATGACGATCCAGGACTGGGGCATCACTTACGACGATCTGGAACCGTACTACGATCGTTTCGATTATCTGTGCGGGATTTCCGGCACGGCGGGAAATATCCAGGGCACGATCCAGGCTGGCGGCAATCCGTTCGAGGGACCGCGCCAGCGCGGCTATCCGAATCCTCCGCTCAAGCGCAGTTATGCCACGGTGCTGTTCGACAAGGCGGCGAAGGAAGCCGGTTTCAAACCGTTCCCCTGCCCCGCGGCGAATACGTCGCAGCCGTACAAGAACATTTACGGCGTGCAGATGGGCGCCTGCACTTATTGCGGATTCTGCGAATGGTTCGGCTGCGGCAATTATTCCAAGGCCAGCCCGCAGACGATGATTCTGCCGGTGCTGTTGAAAAAGGATAATTTTTCCTATCGTACACAATGCAACGTGACGCGCATCAATCTGGATTCGAGCGGCAAGCGCGCCACCGGCGTCAACTATGTGGATGCGCAGGGCCGCGAGTTCGAGCAGCCGGCGAACATCGTCGTTGCCTGCGCCTTTGCCCAGCACAACGTGCATCTGCTGCTGCTCTCGAAAATCGGCCAACCTTACGATCCGGTGGCAAACACCGGCGTGGTCGGGCGCAATTACGCCTATCAGATCACTTCGTCGGTCGATGTTTTCCTCAATGAGACCCTGAATCCGTTCATGGGCGCCGGCGCACTGGGTCAGGCCATCGACGAATTCAACGGCGACAATTTCGATCATGGCCCGCAGGGTTTCATCGGCGGTGGTTACATCGCGTTGTGGACCACCGGCGGCCGCCCGATTCTGCAGCACTATCTGCCCGAAGGCACGCCGACCTGGGGTGCGGGCTGGAAAAAGGCGTTGCAGGAAAATTACCTCAAGGCCGCGAGCATCGCCACGCACGGCAGCGTGATGAGCTACCGCGATGCGTATCTGGACCTGGATCCGGCGTATCGCGACGTCTACGGCAATCCGTTGTTGCGCATGACGTTCGACTTCCACAAGAACGAATTGGGCATGTCGGGCTTTCTCACCGCCAAAGCGACCCTGATCGCCCAAGCGATGAAGCCGCGCTCGTATCACGTCAAGCCGCGCAGCGGGCATTACTCGATCATCCCCTATCAGACAACGCACAACACGGGCGGCGCAGTCATGGGCGATGATCCGAAAACCAGCGTGGTCAATCGCTATCTGCAATCGTGGGACGTTCCGAATGTGTTCGTGATGGGCTCGTCCGTGTTTCCGCAGAATGCCGGTTACAACCCGACCGGCACGGTCGGTGCGCTGACATACTGGGCAATCGATGCGATCAAAAATCAGTATCTGAAGAACCCCGGTCCGCTGGTGCAGGCGTGACTACCGCCATGCACGCCAGCGTGGCCGGACGCCTGTTGATTGCATTCGCGGCGACGACGCTCTTCTTCATCGCGTCGGCTCTGCCGGCGCAGGCCGCAGATCGCTACTCCGCCATCGCCCATGGCAGCTATCTGGTCAAGGCCGGCGACTGCGCGGCCTGTCACACCGCCGATGGCGGCAAGCCCTTTGCCGGTGGCCGCGCGGTACCAACACCATTCGGCATCATCTATTCCACCAACATCACACCGGACAAGGACACCGGCATCGGTCAATGGAGCGAAGCCGAGGTGTATCGCGCCATGCACATCGGCATCGACCGCGCGGGCGAGCATTTGTACCCGGCGTTTCCGTATCCCTGGTATACCAAGGCGACCGTAGCCGATGTACGCGACATCAAGGCGTATCTGGATACGCTCGAGCCGGTGCGTCAGGTGAATCGCCCCACGCAATTGCCATGGCCGCTGGATCGCCGCAGCGCGATGGCGGTGTGGAACAAACTGTATTTCGACGCCGGCGCTTTCGTCGGCGATCCCGCTCGATCCGAACAGTGGAATCGCGGCGCGTATCTGGTTCAGGGCCTGGGGCATTGCGGCGCCTGCCATACCGACAAGAACTTCGCCGGCGCGCCGAACAGGAAAAAACCGCTGCAAGGCGGCTTCGGCGAAAATGCGTTCGCGCCGAATCTGGCCGGCGGATTGCGCGATGGCCTGGGTGCGTGGTCGAAGGCCGAGATCGTCGAATACCTGAAAACCGGGTCCAACGCCAAATCCGCCGCCGCCGGGCCGATGGCCGAGGTCGTCGCCGAATCCACGCAATATCTGAGCGACGACGATCTGACCGCCATTGCGACCAATCTTAAAGCCATCCCGGGCAAGCAATCCGATACTTCGACCGACACGGCCAATGCGCAAATCATGACTCGCGGTGCGGACGTCTATACGGATAATTGCAGCGGCTGCCACATGGACGCCGGTGAAGGACTTGCCCATGTCTTCCCGCCATTAAAAGGCAGTTCAGCCGTGCAAGCGGCGCAAGCGGATACTCTGGTGCGTGTGGTCCTGGGCGGTGCCGTGACGCCGGCCACGGCGGCCAAACCCACAGGCCTGAAAATGCCTGCCTTCGAGGAAAAACTCGACGATGCGCAGATTGCCGCCGTCGTCAGCTATATCCGCAATGCCTGGGGTAATCGTGCGAGCGTGATCAGCGCCGACACAGTTGGCGACATGCGCGAACAGATGAAGTCACCAGGCGGCTGAGCATGCCGCGTTGCGTTGCCATCCGCATCCCCGACGGTCATTGCCATGCCGCGACGACCGCAATCGGATAGGAGTCGCTTCGATGGCGCAACTTTTCCATCGGCGCTTCGGATTTTTCTTCCGCCTTGGCGCGATCATCGCCGTGCTGATGGTGGGCGTGGCGATTTTCCTGTGGCGCGCGTCGATGGCGTATCCGGCGGGAATGAACGAGGCGCTCGAACAACCGGTGCCGTTCAGCCACAAGCATCATGTCGGCGACGACGGCATCGGCTGTCGCTATTGTCACGTTGCAGTCGAGCAATCCGCGTTCGCCGGCATTCCGCCCTTGTCCACCTGCATGACCTGCCATTCGCAGTTGTATACAAATCAACCGGCGCTGGCGCCGCTGCTCGCCGCATTCCGCAGCGGCGTGCCGCTGCACTGGCAACGCTTGTACAAATTGCCGGACTTCGTCTATTTCAATCACGCCATTCATATCGCCAAGGGCGTCGGTTGCGAAACCTGTCACGGTCGCATCGACAAGATGCCGCTGACCGCACGTGTCGCACCGCTGACCATGCAATGGTGTCTGGCCTGCCATCGCGCGCCGCAAAACCATCTGCGGCCGCGCAGTGAAATCTACAACCTGCACTGGCAGGCGCAGGATCAACTCGCGCTCGGCACACGGCTTGCGCGCGATTACTACATCGACACGCGTCGCCTGACGGACTGTTCCACATGCCATCGCTGATACCACCAGCCGCCATCGCATTTGATCCCGCCGCCGCGCGCGCGCGCCTGGCATCTGCGCGCGGACCGGTATTCTGGCGCAGTCTGGAGGAATTGTCCGACAGCGAAGGTTTCCAGACATGGTTGCGCACCCAGCATCCGCAACTTGCGCAAACCCTGGCCCTGGATCGGCGCGGATTCCTCAAGCTGCTGGGCGCGTCGCTGGCACTGGCCGGATTGTCCGCGTGCAGTCATCCGCCGCAGGATCAGATCGTGCCCTACGTACACGCGCCCATCGGCCAGGTCGACGGTCTGCCGCGCTTTTTCGCCACCGTGCTGACTCGCGACGGTTACGCGCACGGCGTGCTGGTCGAAAACCACATGGGCCGCCCGACCAAAATCGAAGGCAATCCGCAGCATCCGGCCAGCTTTGGCGCGACCGATATTTTCGCGCAAGCGGCGGTGTTGCAGTTGTGGGATCCGGATCGCTCGCAATCGCCGATGCGCGGCGCCGACGCCGCAAGCTGGGATGATTTTTCCGCCGCGCTGCTTGCGCTAACGGCAAAGTTCGAGCGCAATGCCGGCGCTGGATTGTGCGTACTGACCGGCGCGATCACGTCGCCCACCTTGTCGGCACAACTGGATGCCTTGTCGAAGAAATATCCGCGCGCTCACTGGCATGTGCACGAGCCGGCCGGCAACGACAATGCTATCGCCGGCGCTGCGCTCGCGTTCGGCAAACCCTTGGCGACGCGCCTGCATTTCGAGCGCGCGCAAATCGTTGTCGCCCTGGATGCGGATTTTCTGCTTGATCCGGCCGCCGGTGTGCGTCATGCGCGCGACTTCACCGCATTGCGCGACGCCGAAAATCCGCAGCACACGATGTCACGGCTGTACGTGGTCGAACCCACGCCCTCGCTGACCGGCGCGATGGCCGATCATCATTTGCCATTGGAATCCTCGCGCATCGAAGCGTTCGCACGGCAATTGGCCAAGCGCCTCGGCATCGCTGTCGCCAGCGACACGCAAGCCGATGCGAAGCAAACAGCATGGCTCGACGCGCTCGCGGCGGACCTGCAGGCCCATCGCGGCGCTTCGCTGGTTGTCGTCGGCAACGCGCAACCGCCGTGGCTGCACGCGCTGGGTCACGCACTCAATGCTGCGCTCGGCAATGTCGGCGCGACCATCGATTACAGCGAGTCGGTGCAGAAACTTCCCGGTGATGGCGGCAGCTTGGCCGATCTGGTCGCGGTCATGCGTGCCGGATCGGTCGATACATTGCTGGTGCTCGACAGCAACCCGGTCTACGACGCACCCGTCGATCTGGATTTTGCCAATGCGTTGAAGAACGTGCCACATCTGCTGCATCTGGGTTTGTATCGCGACGAAACCGGCGTTCTTGCCGAATGGCATCTGCCGCTGGCGCACCGGCTGGAAGCGTGGTCGGACGCGCGCGCCTTCGATAGCACGGCCAGCATTGCGCAACCACTGATAGCGCCCTTGTACGATGGCCATTCTGCGCACGAAGTGTTGGCCGCACTGCTCGGCGACGAGGTGCGCGACGGGCATGCGCTGGTGCGGCGGCAATGGCAAACGTCATTGCCGGACGATGCAACATGGAGCGCGGCGTTACAGGCCGGCGTCGTCGCAAATACCGCGCTGCCCGCGGTCGCGCCGACGTTGCGCACCGATTTCCTGCCAGCGTCATTCACGCGGGTAGATGACGCTGGCGCATTGGAATTGCTGTTCCGCCCCGACCCCACCATCGGCGATGGCCGCTTCGCCAACAATGGCTGGTTGCAGGAATTGCCGAAGCCGCTGACGCAACTGACCTGGGACAACGCCGCGCTGATTTCGCCTGCACTCGCGGCGCAACACGCATTGAGAAATGGCGACATGATCGAGTTGCGTCTGCGCAATCACCGCTTGAATGCGCCGGTGTGGATCATGCCCGGGCAGGCCGCACGCAGCATCACCCTGCCTCTGGGTTACGGACGAAATCGCGCCGGACATGTCGGCGATGGCCGTGGCTTCAATGCGTACGCACTGCGCCCATCGGATGCGTTGTGGAGCGCCGATGGTTTGCGTATCACCAAGACCGATATGCGTTACGAGCTGGCGAGCACGCAGCATCACTTCAATATGGAAGGCCGCGATCTGCTGCGCGTCGGCACGCTGGAGGAGTTTCTGCACGATGCGCATTTCGCCACGGCGAACGAACGCTTTCCCGGCACGCCGCCGAGTCTGTATGCCGACTACCCGCCCGGCGATTACGCCTGGGGCATGAGCATCGACTTGAACGCCTGCATCGGCTGCAAGGCTTGCACCATCGCCTGTCAGGCCGAAAACAATATCCCGGTGGTCGGCAAGGATCAGGTGCAGCGCGGACGCGAGATGCACTGGATTCGGGTGGATCATTATTTCGAAGGCGACGCGGAAAATCCGCACATGTACTCGCAGCCGGTGCCATGCATGATGTGCGAACACGCACCGTGCGAGCTCGTGTGTCCGGTCGGCGCGACGGTGCACGATGCCGAGGGCCTGAACGTGCAGGTCTACAACCGTTGCGTCGGCACGCGCTTTTGTTCCAACAATTGCCCGTACAAGGTGCGGCGTTTCAATTTCCTGCAATACGCGGACAAGACCACTGAAACCTTGAAGGCGCAGCGCAATCCGGAAGTGACTGTGCGCCGCCGCGGCATAATGGAAAAGTGTACTTATTGCATCCAGCGCATCGAAACCGCGCATATCGAAGCGGACAAGGGCAATCGGCGCATCCGCGACGGCGAAATATTGACGGCCTGCCAGTCCGCGTGTCCGACTCAGGCCATCCGCTTCGGCGATATCACCGATGCAAATTCCGGCGTGGCCAAGGCCAAAGCCTCACCGCGCAACTACGTGATGCTGGGCGAACTCAACACGCGGCCGCGCACCAGTTATCTGGCGCGGCTGCGAAATCCGAATCCGGCATTGAAGGACGACACGACATGAGCGCCATCGCGTCCACTGCCGCGTTGCCGCCGGTGCTCGAAGCCGGGCAAACCGATGTGTCGATCACGAAGACGATCAGCGCAATCACCTTGCAGCGGCACTTCGGACGCACCTGGCTGTTCGGTTTCGCCACCGCTTTCGCGCTCGCGTTGCTGCTGACATTCGGCATCGGCTGGCTACTCGCGTTTGGCGTTGGCATCTGGGGCATCAATATTCCGGTCGCGTGGAGTTTCGCCATCGCCGATTACGTGTGGTGGATCGCCATCGGCATGGGGGGCACCTTCATTTCTGCCGCACTGTATTTGTGCCGCAAGGAATGGCGCACGTCGATCAATCGCTACGCCGAGGCGATGACCGTGTTCGCGGTCTCGGTATCGGGTTTGTTTCCGATCCTGCATCTGGGCCGGCCGTGGTTTTTCTACTGGCTCTTCCCGTATCCCGACGTGATGAACGTCTGGCCGCAGTGGCGCAGTGCGCTGGAGTGGGATTTCTGGGCGATCCTGGCGTATTTGATCGTATCGATTCTGTATTGGTATGTCGGCATGATTCCGGATCTGGCGACTTTGCGCGACCGCGCGCCAAGCCTCGGTCGCGCGCGTTTATACGGCGTGTTCGCGATCGGCTGGCGCGGCGAGGCGCGCCATTGGCAGCGTTTCGAAACGCTCAGCCTGCTGCTCGCCGGGCTCGCCGTGCCGCTGGTGTTTTCGGTACACAGCATGGTTGCGCTGGACTTTTCCGAAGGTCTGGTTCCGGGCTGGCATTCGACGATCTTCCCGCCGTTCTTCGTTGCCGGCGCGTTGTTCTCGGGCTTTGCGATGGTGCTCGCGCTCGGCCTGCCGATGCGCCACTGGTTTCATCTGCAGGCCTATATCACCCAGCGACACATCGAGAATCTCGCCAAGCTCGTACTCGCGGCGGGATTGTTCGTCGACTACAGCTATTTCTCGGAAATCTTCGCGGCGTTCTACAGCATGGATCGCTACGAGATCGCGATGACGATGAACCGCATGTTCGGCGCCTATGCCTGGGTGTTCTGGGGCACGATTTTGTTCAACGTACTCGCGATTCAGTCGTTGTGGTTTGCGCGCGTGCGGTGCAATCACGCCGTCCTGTTCCTGATCGCGCTCGGCGTCCTTGTCGGTATGTGGCTGGAACGCTTCATGCTGATCGTCACCAGTCTGTACCGGGATTTCATGCCGTCGAGCTGGGGCATGTTCTATCCGACGTTCTGGGATATCGCGTTTCTTGCCGGATCGGTTGGATTGTTCTTCGTGCTGTATCTGTTGTTCGTGCGACTGGCGCCGGTGGTGTCGATGTTCGAGCTACGCAAGTTGTTGCACAAGCGCGAAAACAATCCGGCATGAGCGCACAACGCCACGGGCTGCTCGCCGAATTCGCTAGCGCCGATGCGCTGCTCGCTGCCGCGCGGCAGGCGCACGACGGCGGTCGCTACACCGCCGTCGAGGCGTATTCGCCGTTTCCCATCGAGGGGCTTTGCGATGCACTTGGCGGCGGCCGCGACCGCACCCCCTTCTTCATGCTGCTCGGCGCAATTCTCGGCGGCGCCGGCACGTTCGCGCTGGAATGGTATTCGGCAGTACTGAATTATCCGATCAACGTGGGTGGGCGCCCGACCTTCAGTTGGCAGGCGTTCCTGCCTGCGTCCATCGAGATGACCGTGCTCGGCGCGGCAATCTTCGGCGTCCTCGCCATGCTCATCGCCAACGGTCTGCCGCGGCTGCACCATCCGCTGTTCGGTGTACCGGCGTTCGTGCGTGCCAGCGACGACCGCTTCTTTCTCTGGCTGCGCGCCGACACCGCAAATTTCGATGCGCAAGGTGCGCATGACTTTCTCGCCAGCCTCGCGCCGCTGTCAGTCAGCGAGGTGGCGGAATGAGAGTGCGACTTGCACTCATCGTTTGCATCGCCGGCGCGCTCACCGCCTGCGAGCGCGGCATGCACGAAATGTACGATCAACCGAAATACAAGCCGCTGACGCCGAGCAGCCTGTTTGCCGACGGCAATTCGTCGCGGCCACAAGTCGCCGGCACCGTGCCGCACGCGGCAGGCGCGCTCGCCGGCACCAGCAGCGGACGCAATGGCGTGGTCGCGTGGACATCGCCGGCGGGTCCTGCCGTCGGCGTCGATGCACAAGGTCATTCACTGGCGCAGGCTGGCCCCGGCGCCGCAACGGGTTACGCCAATCCACTGCCGATCACACCGGCGCTGCTCGCGCGCGGGCGCGAGCGCTTCGACATCTATTGCGCGCCCTGCCACAGCCGCGCCGGCGACGGCGACGGCATGATCGCGCGGCGCGGTTTTCCAGCGCTGCCGAGTTATCACACGCCGAGCTTGCGCAACGCACCGGACAGTCATTTCTATCAGGTCATCAGCGATGGCTATGGCGTGATGTATCCGTATGCCGATCGCATCGCACCGCCCGACCGCTGGGCAATCGTGGCCTATATCCGCGCCTTGCAAATGAGCCAGCACGCGCCGGCGGCGGAGTTGAGCGCGAAGGATCGGGCGAAGTTGAACGAGGCTCCGCGATGAACGCATGGCTGCCGCGCGATCGCAGCCAATGGCTTGCGCTCAGCGTCGGCGTGCTGGCGCTAATCGCGTGCCTGTTGCTGGGCTTGGCGGAGGCGCAGCAGGCATTGTTGTCGTATCTGTTCGCGTTCGTGTTTTTCACCGGGTTGGGCGCAGGTAGTCTGGCCTTGCTGATGGTGCATGCGCTGACCGGCGGCGCCTGGGGTCTGCGCCTTCGTCCGCAACTGCTGGCGGCGGCGCGCACACTGCCGCTGATGGCCTTGCTGCTTCTGCCGATCCTGATCGGGCTGCACATCTTGTATCCGTGGGCGCGCAGCGATGCGCTGGCGCAGGATGCGTTGTTGCGCGCGCAGAGTTGGTATCTGGATTCAACGTTCTTCGTAATTCGCAGCATTGTATACTTTACTCTGTGGTTAATTCTGCTGTTTGCGTTCCAGCGCCGGCTCGACGATCCCGCGCGTTTGCCGCGCATCGCCGCACCGGGTTTGATCGTGTACGCGCTGACGACTCTGCTCGCTGCGACCGACTGGGCGATGTCGCTCACGCCGCACTGGCATTCCTCGACCTTCGGCGTAATGGTCGCCACCGGCTGGATGCTCGGCGCGGCGGCGCTTGCCGTCGCCGGCGTCGCATTCACCAAGGCCGGCGCCGACACGCCATCGGCGTTGCTTCAGGATCTGGGCAGCCTGCTGTTGATGTTCGTGCTGGCATGGTCGTACCTGGCGTTCATGCAATACCTCACGATTTGGATCGCCGATCTGCCGGCCGAAACCGTGTGGTACATCCCGCGCACCTTGACCAGTTGGCGCATGCTGGCGTGGCTGCTGATTGCGCTGGATTTCGCCGTGCCGTTCGCCGTGCTGCTGTCGCGCAGGGCCAAACGCAGCCGCGCCTGGCTCGGCCGCATCGCCGCCCTGCTGCTTACTGCTCAGATGGCTGACGCATTCTGGCTAATCGTGCCGGGTTTCCGTCCGCACGGATTTTCGCTGCGCTGGAGCGATCTGTTCGCGCCGCTGGGCGTCGGCGCGCTATGGTGGTGCGTATACATAGGTCAATTGTATACAACACGCGCTGCCGTGAAGCCATCGTCATCGGCGCAAACCGCAGCGCATCCACAAACGGAGCAGGCGCATGGCTGAGCCGCGCCCGCATCCGTTCGGCCACGAATCCTCGGCGATCGACGTGCGTTGGGTGCTGATCGTCGGCGCGATCCTGGCGGCGACCGTAATCGTCGCGGCGATCGCGATCAAGATTTCGCTGGACTACTGGATCGCGCCGCGGCACGCGCAGGTTGTCGCGCACACTGCCGCAATTCCGCCCGCGCCGCGATTGCAGCCGCATCCCGACGACGATCTGGCCGCGTTGCGCGCGCAGAAACTGGCGATGCTTTCCAGCTGGACCTGGACCGATTCGACGCATGCGTTCGCGCACATTCCGATCGAGCGCGCGATGGCGATCTACGCGCAGCAGCACACGGCGGCGACTTCCAGTTCGCCGCAAAACTCGACATCGACGTCGCCATGATGAAGCGTACCTGCCGCTATTCTTTTCTCATCTTGCTTGTCACACAAGCGCTCGTGTTCAACCTGTGTCTCGGCGCACAGACGACCTTGCGCGCACCGCCGGATTTACTCACACGCGTCGGCTTCGATCAGAAACTCGGAGGCCAAGTACCACTGCAACTCACGTTCCGCGCTGCCGACGGTTCCCGCGTGCGCTTGGACGATCTGCTCGACGGACGCCCCACCCTGCTGGTGCCGGGCTATTTCGGTTGCGCAAATCTGTGCGGCGCGGTGCGTGCCGGTGTGGCGCACGCGATAGCGCGCAGCGGCTTCACGCCGGGCAAGCAGTTCAATGTTGTGCTGGTGAGCATCGACCCGCAGGAAACGCCGGTGAATGCGCAGGTCGTGCAACACAACGACGCCAAAGCCTATCCGGGTGCGGATGCGCAACGCTGGCACTATCTGACCGGTGCGCCGGCGGCCATTGCGGCGATTACCGGCGCAATCGGTTTTCGTTATTTCTTCGATGCGCGCAACGGCCAGTTCGACCATGCCGCCGGCATCGTGCTGCTTACGCCGCAGGGCAGGGTAGCGCAATACCTGTTCGGTGTCGGCTTCGCCCCACGGACACTGCGCCTTGCGCTCGTCGCCGCCGCGCACAAAAAAATCGGCAATGTTGTCGACCGCCTGCTGCTGATGTGTTGCGATTACGACGCATCGACCGGACGTTACAGCGTGCCAATCCATCGCGTCATGCAGGGCTTGGGAATTGGATTCGCGCTTATGTTGTGCGGATGGCTTGTATTTCTGTGGCGCCGCGACGGAGCGTCGTCATGAGCGGCGGATCGTGGCTACTGCCGGAAGCCTCGAGCATCGCGCCGCGGATCGACGTGCTGTTCTGGTATTCAATCGGATTGTGCTGCGTGGTCGCGGTGGGCGTATTCATTGCCATCGTGTTTTATTCGATCCGCTATCGGCACGGCAGCCGCGCCGACCGCAGCGGGCGGCATCTGCAAAGCCTCGGAGTCGAATTGACCTGGACGCTGGTGCCATTCGGATTGTTCGTGGCGATGTTCGTCTGGAGTTTGTTCCTGTTCGCGCAATTGCATACGCCGCCGGCGGATGCGCAGACCATTTACGTCGTCGCCAAACAATGGATGTGGAAGGTGCAGCATCCCGGCGGCCAGCGCGAGATCAACACCCTGCACGTGCCGCTGGATCGACCGGTACTGCTCACCATGATCTCGCAGGACGTGATCCACAATTTCTATGTGCCGGCGTTCCGGGTGAAGCAGGACGTGCTGCCGGGACGCTACACGCAATTGTGGTTTACCGCGACGCAACTGGGCGATTTTCCCCTGTTCTGTTCGCAGTATTGCGGACTGGATCATTCCAGGATGATCGGTACCGTGGTGGTAATGCGACCGGCCGATTACACGCGCTGGCTGAACGGGCAGGCCGCTCCCGTGAGTCTGGCTGCGCGCGGCGCCGCCGTGTTCCGCAGTCGCGGTTGCAGCGGCTGTCACGGTCCGAATGCCTCGGTGCACGCGCCGGATCTGGACGGACTCTACGGGCGCGCCGTGCATCTGGCCGACGGCAGCACCGTGATCGCCGACGACCGCTACATCCGCGATTCGATCCTGCTGCCGCAGTCGCAGCTCGAGGCCGGATTCGCGCCGGTCATGCCCTCGTTCGCCGGACAAATCGGCGAAGACGATCTGCTTGCGCTGATCGCCTATCTGAAATCGACGTCGAACACCGACGCGCCGCCGGCGACCGCCACGGAGAACACACATGCGCACGATTGACGCCGCCGCGCCGCGCAGCTTTCTCGACCACGACTACAGCTTGCGTGCGTGGCTGACTACGCGCGATCACAAACGCATTGCGATCTTGTACGCGTTCTCCATTACTTTTTTCTTTGCTCTTGGCGGGGCAGCGGCAGCACTGATTCGCATCGACCTGCTCGCACCCAGCGGCGCCTTGATCAGCGCGGCCACCTACAACAAGGCCTTCACTTTCCATGGCGTGGTGATGGTGTGGTTTTTCCTGCTGCCGTCGATCCCGGTCACGCTCGGCAATTTTCTGCTGCCGCTGATGATCGGCGCGCGCGATCTGGCGTTTCCGCGCCTGAATCTGTTCAGCTGGTATCTGTTCATGCTCGGCGGCCTGTTCGCCATCGCCGCACTGCTCAGCGGCGGCGTCGATACCGGCTGGACGTTCTACACGCCGTTCTCGACGATGTTCTCCAACAGCAATGTGTTCCTGGTGGTGATCGGCGTGTTCATCACCGGATTCTCGACGATCTTCACGGGGCTGAATTTCATCGTCACTGTGCATACCCTGCGCATGCCGGGCATGACCTGGTTCCGCCTGCCGCTGTTCGTGTGGGGCATCTACACCGTGAGTCTGGTGATGGTGCTGGCCACGCCGGTGTTGGCGATGACGCTGGCGTTGATCGGACTTGAACGCGGTTTCGGCGTCGGCGTGTTCGATCCGGCGCTGGGCGGCGATCCGCTGCTGTTCCAGCATTTGTTCTGGTTTTATTCGCATCCGGCCGTATACATGATGATACTGCCGGCGATGGGTCTGGTCAGCGAGATCATCGCCTGCTTCGCGCAGCGACGCGTGTTCGGCTACAAGTTCATGACCTGGTCGATGCTCAGCATCAGCGCGATCGGATTCCTGGTCTGGGGCCATCACATGTTCGTCAGCGGCATGTCGATGTTCGCGGGCATCGTGTTCTCGATCCTGAGTTTCATGGTCGCGGTGCCGTCGGCGATCAAGGTATTCAACTGGACGGCGACCTTGCGCAAGGGCGATATCACCTTTGCCGCGCCGATGCTGTATGCGCTCGGCTTCGTCGGCCTGTTCATGCTCGGCGGCATGACCGGACTGATTCTGGCCGCGCCCGCGCTCGACGTGCCGCTGCACGATACCTATTTCGTGGTCGCGCATTTCCATTACGTGATGGTCGGTGGTTCGGTGATGGCGTATCTGGGCGGCATCCATTACTGGTGGCCGAAGATCACCGGGCGACTGTACTCGGAAGCCTGGGCGCGTTTCGCCGCGATCCTGATGTTCTTCGGTTTCAACTTGACGTTTTTCCCGCAATACATCCTCGGTTATCTGGGCATGCCGCGACGTTATCACTCGTACCTGCCGCAATTTCAGGTGCTCAATGTGCTGTCGTCGGCCGGAGCATCGGTGCTGGCGATTGCGTATCTGTTGCCGATCGCGTATCTGTTGTGGTCGCTGCGCTACGGCGTCCCCGCCGGCAACAATCCGTGGAATGCGCGCGGCCTGGAATGGCAGACGAGCTCGCCGCCGCCAACCGAAAACTTCGCGCGCGCGCCGGTGGTGCACGAAGCCTATTCCTACGATCGGCCCGCGCCATGAACGCAGCCGTCATCGCGGGTAAAAACAATCTCGCGCTGGTCGAAGAGCAATTCGACGACGCGGTCCAGCAGCGCGAAGCCGCCACGCTGGGCATGTGGGTATTCCTGTCCACGGAGATCCTGTTCTTCGGCGTACTGTTCGCCAGCTATACCATTTGCCGCGTGCTGTATCCGCAAGGCTTCGCCGTGGCCAGCCGCCATACCGACATGTTGCTCGGCACGATTGAAACCGCGGTGCTGCTGACCAGTAGTTCGCTGATCGCGCTCGGCGTGCGCGCAGTCAAGCTCGATCTGCGGCGCGCGGCGGTGTGGCTTTTGGCCGGGACGGCGGCACTGGGCATCAGCTTTCTCGTCATGCACGGTTTCGAGTATTACAAGGAATACACCGAACACCTCGTTCCCGGCATCGACTTCGCCCAGAGCGGCCCACAGGCGCGCGCGGTGGAATTGTTCTTCTGCCTGTACTACTTCATCACCGGCTTTCATTCGATCCATGTCATCGTCGGCGTAAGCATCATCGGCGTGCTCGCGATTCGCGTGGCGCTCGGCGCGTTCGGAGCGCAACGCTACACCACGCTGGAACTCACCGCGCTGTACTGGCACCTGGTCGATATCGTGTGGATCTTCGTGTATCCGGTGATCTATCTGGTGGGGCGATCCGGATGAAAATCGTGACGCAATCCCGATCCTCGCCCGCTGTGGCTGAAATCACACCAGTGCGCCGTTATCTGTGGGTACTTGCCGCGCTGCTGACCCTGCTCGCGCTCAGCGCTGGTAGCGCATTATTCAAACTCGGGACATTCAACACCATCATCAACATGGGCATCTCGGTGCTCAAAACCTTGCTGGTGATGTCGTTTTTCATGCACGAAACGCAGGCGCGCCGATTGACACGCATGGTCTCAGCGCTGGGGTTCATCTGGCTGGCGATCCTGATTGCGCTGGCGCTTACGGATTTTCTCACCCGCGCGCCGGTGGCGCCGCCCTGGCAATGATCCCCGCCCGTTCAGCGGCCGGGCTTCGCCAAAAAAAACCGGCGCCCATCGTGGAATGGACGCCGGAGCGCATCGGCTACGTGTCCGATCACGGGAGGGGGCCTCCGTCGGAGCACGTGCCGCAATGCCCTTCCGTGGACAAGTCCTTTGTTTCTTGTGTTGCTTCGAACTGGAACGCATTGCCGTTACAGGTCGTGCTGAAACTCCTTGACCTGCTTGTCCGCCGCGTCCCTGGCGATTCCGTAGCGCTCCTGAATCTTGCCCGCCAAGTACTCGCCGTTGCCGTTGGCGCGTTTCAGATCATCATCCGTGAGCTTGCCCCATTTCTCCTTGATCTTGCCCGACAACTGTTTCCATTGACCTGCGATTCGATCTTGGTTCATGGGATTCCCCTCAGTTCGATCCGACGTCATTGCGTGCCGTCAACGCGGACGAATCCACGTTATGCACTCCCTTGACGCCCTCCGCGCAAGCCACTGCCTTGTCTACCTGGGCTTTGGTGTCGAGCATGCCCGACAGCGCAACAATGCCATTGGTAGTGGTCACGCTGATGTCGGCCGATGTCACACCTTTGGTCATGGCCAATTCCGATTTCACCTTGGCGGTAATCCAGGTGTCGGTGCCCGGCTGTTCGGATGTCGGCTGCTGTGTGGTAACGGTGGTGGTCGAGGAAGTCGTGGCTGGATCGTCCGCCAGTGCGGTGCCCATAGTGCCGGCAAAGAGAATGGCGCCCAGCGAGGTCGCGATAAGATTGTGTTTCATGTTGCTCTCCGTTGTGAAAACCGCGATTCCCGAATGTGCGGCGCAGCGAGGCTGCTCAATAGAGATATCAACTTGCGTGCCAGAAATTTATTCGATGACAAACAATTAGTTACGGGCTATTAACGTGCCGTTTGCATGCAGCTTGCAACGCGCCCGAGATGCCGACGGTGCGACTTGCACGATCCCACTCGACGCGGTTGCAACGTGGCCCGAGTGCAGCACAGCCCCGGATCCGCAGGTCAGCTACAAATCGTACTGCTTGCGTTTGCGATACAGAGTCGACACATCGATGCCCAGCGTTTTCGCTGCCGCATCCAGCGATGACGCGGTGGCCATCACGCCACGGATGTGCGTGCGTTCGAGTTCTTCCAGACTCAAGGGGTCGCCGATGCGCGGCCGCGCCTGGCGCTCGGCGGACTCGGGCAACGACAGCATGCCGAGATCGATCATCTCGCCAGAACCCAGAATGACCGCGCGCTCGATGACATTCTGCAATTCGCGGATGTTGCCGGGCCACGCATAGGCTCGAATCGCGTCGAGCGCGGCTTTGCTGAAAGCGCGCGCCGGCCGGTGATAGCTGCCGGCGTAGCGCAGCAGAAACGTCTCCGCCAGGCGCGCCAGATCCTCGGGACGCTCGCGCAGCGGCGGCATCCATACGCTTATGACGTTCAGGCGATACAGCAAATCCTCGCGGAAGGTGCCATTCTTGACCATTTCGTCCAGATCGCGATTGGTCGCCGCGATCAGGCGCACGTCGGCCCGGCGCGTGACCGGATCGCCAACGCGCTCGTATTCGCGATCCTGGATGAAGCGCAGCAATTTCGGCTGCAATGCCAGCGGCACGTCGCCGACCTCGTCCAGAAACAAGGTGCCGCGCTCAGCCTGATCCACGCGCCCGAGCTTGTTCTCGGTGGCGCCGGTGAACGCGCCTTTCTTGTGGCCGAACAATTCGCTTTCCAGCAACTCGGCCGACAGCGACGGGCAGTTGACCGTGACGAACAATTCCTTGGCGCGCGAACTGCAACGGTGAATCGTGCGCGCAGCCACGCCCTTGCCCGTGCCGCTGTCGCCGAGCAGCAATACCGTGACATCGGTGTCGGCCACCTGACGCAGGGTTTCCAGCACCGTTTTCATCGCCGGACTGTCGCTGTCCATTTCTTCGGCGCCGACGACGCGATCGTCATTCTCCAATGCTTCCAGGCGCCGCTCTAGCCACCGCGCCCTGATCTGCTTGGCAGTCGCCAGCCGCAGTTGCTCGGGCGAGCACGGCTTGACCAGATAGTCCGCCGCGCCGGCGCGCATGGCCTCCAGTGCGCTGTCGATCGAAGAATGCGCGGTGACGATCACCACTTTCATCCATGGCGCGAACTGATGCAGGCTCGGCAGCAACTCCAGACCCGAGGTTTCGCCCAGCCGCAGATCGAGAAAGCACACGTCGAAAACGTCGCGTTGTATCAGATCCTGTGCATGCGCCGCGTCGGTTGCCGTTGCCACGCGATGCCCGGCGTCTTCCAGACAGTAACGGAATGCGCGCAAGATGCTCGGCTGGTCGTCGATCAGCAAAATGCGGGCGGGGTCTTGCGGCGTTTCCACGACCATTGTGCGTATCCCGTTTTTCGATTGCCACCGAATGGCAGCGTCGATGGTAAATCTTCGCGATGTTGCCGCTTGCATGATCGCAGCGATACAACCTTGCAAGCTGCAACCTCGCACTTCCGGCGCCTTGCCGCAAGCGATTGATTTTTCAGCCCAGGCACATTGGCACGTCCCTTGATAAGCGCTTCAAGACCTTAGGTTGCGTGCGCAATCGGATCCGTGCCGGTAGCGGTGTACCTGCGCAACCCATTTTCCAGCAATGCTTTTTCAGGAGAATCATGATGAGAATCGACAAGCAGGTTAAGGGCGCCGCCGCCGATGCGGCCAACGGTATCCACGACGGCGTGGATGCCGTCGAGGGAGCCGTCGACACTTCCGTGGATAGCTTCAGTGCGCGCCTGGCGTCGCTGGAAACGCAATTGCGCGAGAGCGGCGAACGCGTGCTGGCCAATGCAAAAGACCTGGGCGATGTCGCCAGCAAACAGATGCGCTCGCACCCGCTGGCGGCCTTTGGCGTGGCGTTCGTGGCCGGAATCGCCATCGCACGCTTGCTGCGGCGTTGAGTTGCGCCGCGACGGAAAATACCATGAACCCTGCCGAACACGATCTTCCTGTCACTCCGGATGCGACGTCGGGCAATGGTGCTTCGATTGTCGATTTGGCACGCAGCACTTCGGAATACGCGCAGGCATGGAGCGGGTTGCTTGCCAGCGAAACCCGTCTGGCGCGCGTTAGCGCCGTGCGCTTGGTGCTCGCCGCATTGCTCATACCGGCGCTCGCGCTGGGTATTTTCATCGTCATCAATGCCGTTGCCGCCGCCGTGTTGCAGCGCTGGCTGCACGACTGGGCGAGTTGCATTGCGATTGTGCTGTTTCTGGATATCGCCGGGCTGTGCGGCGTGTTGTTGGCGATGCGCCGCTGGTGGCGCAACTTGAGCATGCCGCGCAGCCGTGCCGCGCTGGTGCAACTGTTGCGGCGCGCAGGATGAAGAGTATTTCGGCCAGCGCACGCGTGCGCCGCGCGCAAGAGGAACTGATCGCCGCGCAGAATGCGCTAGAACGCAACACGCGGCCCTGGTACCTGTGGTGGTGCAAACATCGCAGTCACATTGCCATCGGCGGCGGTCTGGCCGGTGGCTTGGCGTTGACGCTGCTGCCGCCGCGCTGGTGGGCACGCGTCGGTGCAGTGGTTGGCGAAAGTACGGCCATCGCTGCGCGTTCGGTGCTGGTGCCGATTTTGATCGGCGTCCTGTTGCCGCAGAAGCGACGCACCGATTCGGCGCCATCGTCCGAGCCGGCCCACTCCGCGAAAAAATGAGTCCTGCACTCATGCGGCTGCCACGCGGTGCGAGCGTCGCAGTGCCGCGTCCAGTTCGCCCATGCTGCACGGCTTTTGCAAACCCATTACCGCACCGATGGCGCTGACCGCTTGACGCATGGCGTCGGCTGGCCACGCGGAAAGTACCAGAATCGGCGGCAGTGTGTGACCTCGTGCACGCAAGGCGCCGACCAACGTAACGCCATCGCTGTCGCCCACTCCCAAGTCGAGCACCACCGCCTCGAAACGGTGCGGCTGCGAAAGCGCGGTATAGGCATCATTGGCCGAAACTTCCCACGCGACATCATGCCCGAGATGTTTCAGCACTTCTGAGGTGGCCATACCCAATCCCGGGTCGTCTTCGACCAGGAGCACGCGCGCGTGAAAGTTGCGGGAGTCCGTGCAAGCATCGTCGTGAGTTGGGTTTGCCATTCGGACTTCTTTGCACGATACAGGCCATCTTTTGACCGCCGCGTTCCGCGGTGCGATCCGGCAGCGCGCTTCTTGCCCTGCATACGCGTCCGGGGCTGACGCCTTCCATGCAAAAAAATCGGCGGCTTGACGAAGCGGGCAGGCCGACTGTGCATTTTGCCCGGACGTCATGGCTCCATCGGGCAATTCCGCATTTGCGGCAATGGGGGTAAAGCGCGGCGCAAAGCCATTTGCGCAAGCGGGCACGATTGGCATGCGGCTTGCGATGCTGGTTGATGCGGAAACACCCGTCGCACGCTTCCCAGACCCCAGGAGTACTTCCATGAGCCTTGGTGCCATTCTCTTGATCGTTCTCGTCATCGCCGTGATCGGATCGACACCATCGTGGGGCTACAGCCGCGGCTGGGGCTATTTTCCCAGCGGCATCCTCGGATTGATTCTGCTCATCGTGATCGTTCTGTTTGCACTCGGGCGCATTTGAACGCGTTTGTTTGCAAATCCGCCTCGACGCGTACACAGACCGGGCGGAAAAATACTGGGACTGATGGCGATGCTGAGAACAGGAATTCCTCTGCTGACGATTTTCTTCGGGTTGGTCTGGCTGGCTGCGCAAGCCGATCATTCACATCTGATCGTTGGCATTGTCCTTGCGCTGATCGTGTCGTACGCAATCTTCGTCGCAGCGCTGCTGGCAATCGAACGCAAACGCGCGCGACACTCGGACGCGATCCCTTTCAGCCGCAGCGATCGCATGCACGCTGCCGTGACCCGTTTCGACGGACATCCGCCACCCACGCTCTGAGCACTGGCGGCGAACGGCAGGGAACATGACGCCGCGGAGCATGCGTGGCTTGAAAGGAGTAGGCAATGAGCCGGAACGTCAGCGATTTTCTGTTGCATCGTCTCAGTCAATGGGGCATCGAACGCATCTACGGGTTTCCCGGCGACGGGATCAATGGCCTGATGGGCGCGCTCGATCGCGCCGGCGACGCGTTCAAGCTGGTGCGCGCACGACACGAGGAGATGTGCGCGTTCATGGCCTGCGCGCACGCCAAATTCACCGGCGAGATTGGCGTGTGCCTGGCGACTTCCGGTCCCGGCGCAATTCATTTGCTGAATGGACTCTACGACGCCAAACTCGATCATCAACCCGTCGTCGCCATCGTTGGTCAGCAGGCGCGCGCCGCGCTCGGCGGCCAGTATCAGCAGGAAGTCGATCTCATCTCGTTGTTCAAGGACGTGGCCGGCGACTTCGTGGAGATGATCACGGTGCCGGCGCAAGTGCGGCATGTGGTCGATCGCGCACTGCGCATTGCGATTTCCAAGCGCACAGTGACCTGCATCATCGTACCCAACGACGTGCAGATTCTCGCTGCGGTGGACGTACCGCCGCGTGCGCACGGCACCATCCATTCCGGCTTCGGCTATCGCGCGCCGCGAGTGATCCCCACGGATGCCGACTTGCAGCATGCGGCGGATCTGCTCAATGCGGGCGAGAAGGTGGCGATCCTGGTCGGCGCCGGTGCGCTGGCGGCGACCGATGAAGTCATCAAGGTCGCCGACATTCTTGGCGCGGGTGTGGCCAAGGCACTCCTGGGCAAGGCGGTGCTACCGGATGAACTGCCCTACGTCACGGGCGCGATCGGCCTGCTCGGCACCAAGCCGAGTTGGGACATGATGATGGAGTGCGACACGCTGCTGATGGTCGGCTCGCGTTTTCCGTACTCCGAATTCCTACCGAAGGAAGGGCAGGCGCGCGGCGTGCAGATCGACCTCGATCCGGCGATGCTGTCGATCCGCTATCCGATGGAGATCAACCTGGTCGGCGACGCGGCCGCCACGCTGCGCGCGCTGATCCCGCTGCTGCAGCGCAAGGCCGAGCGCGGGTGGCGCGAGACGATCGAGAAGAACGTGGCCGAATGGTGGCGCGTGCTGGAGGCGCGGGCGATGCACGATGCCGTGCCGATCAATCCCGAGCGCGTGTTCTGGGAGCTGTCGTCGCGCCTGCCGGACAACTGCATCCTGGCTTCGGATTCCGGCTCCTCGGCCAACTGGTACGCGCGCGACATCAAGATCCGCCGCGGCATGATGGCCTCGCTGTCCGGCTGCCTGGCCACGATGGGTCCGGGCGTGCCCTACGTGATCGCGGCGAAATTCGCGTTCCCAGAGCGCGTCGCCATTGCGATGGTGGGCGACGGCGCGATGCAGATGAACGGCAATGCCGAGCTCATCACGATCGGCGACTACTGGAAGGAGTGGGCCGATCCGCGGCTGGTGATCCTGGTGCTCAACAACCGGGATTTGAACCAGGTGACGTGGGAAGAGCGGGTGATGATGGGCGATCCGCGCTATGACGCCGCCCAGCACGTGCCGGATTTTCCTTATGCGCGTTATGCGGAAATGGTCGGGTTGAAAGGCATCATGGTCAATCGGCCGGAAGATCTCGCGTCGGCGTGGGACGAAGCGTTGCACGCGGACCGCCCGTGCGTGCTGGAAGCCATCACCGACCCCGACGTGCCGCCCCTGCCGCCGCATATCACTTTCAAGCAGGCCAAGGCATTTGCCGAGTCGATGCTGAAGGGCGATAGTGCTACTGCCGGCATGATCAAGTCTTCCACACGCGAGGTGCTCGCCACGCTGTTCCCGGGACACCAGGACAAGTGAAACGGACACGCTGAACGCGCGGGATGTCGAAGGTCAACGGCCGGAATCCACGAGGAGGCCACCATGCAAATCGATCATCGGCAGGACACCTGCCAGCACAAGGGCTGCACCTGCACGGTGCCGCAAGGCGACGAGTATTGCAGCGACCATTGCAGAGCTGCCGCGGCAGGCGCGCCGACACGTGAGGAGGATCGCGCCATCTGCGCCTGCGGTCACGAGCAATGCAAGGCCGACGAAAAGCCCCGGGCGCGTTGAGCCGTCGTGCCGGCTGGCCTCGACGCGAGCGCGGAATCGAACCCGCCGGCGGCCATCCGGTCACGCAGGAACCCTCTCCGATGAAACACGCAGGACCGCAACCATGAACAAAAAATTCCTCCATCGCACGCC
>JAICYA010000422.1 GCA_025934455.1 Rudaea sp. | reverse complement strand
GAATTCACCAGCAACGGTACATTGCACTCGAGATGCCCGTGCTCGCGCGTATGCAGGTCGAGCATGAACTGGGCAAGCGCGCGATGCAGACGCGCCAGCTCGCCGCGCAACACGGTGAAACGCGCGCCGGAGAGTTTTGCCGCCACTTCGCCATCGAGCCAGCCATGACGCGCGCCAAGTTCAACGTGATCCTTCACCGCGAAATCGAAACCACGCGGCGTGCCCCACTTGTGGATTTCCTTGTTCTGCGTCTCGTCCGCGCCGTGCGGAACCGAAGCGTCGGCCAGGTTCGGGATACCCAGCGTGATCGCGGCGAGTTCGCTCTGGATTTCGGCCAGCGCCTGTTCGTTGGACTTGAGCTGGTCGCCAATGCCGGCGACCTCGGCCATCAGCGCGGTGGTGTCTTCGCCTTTGGCCTTGGCCATGCCGATGGCTTTCGAACGTGTGTTGCGCAGGTTCTGCAATTCCTGCGTCTGCATCTGTGCGGCCTTGCGCCGCGCTTCCAGTGCTTCGATCTGCGCCTTGGGCAAGGCGAATCCGCGCGCAGCCAATTGCTCGGCGACGCTGTCGAGTTGTCCGCGCAGGAGGGCCGGATCGAGCATGAGGAAAATTCCGCGAAAAAGTGCGGCGATTATATCGCAGCGCGTGCCGGCCCCACCCAGAATTTGAGCAACAGCGCCGCGATCAGGGCGCAACCGGCACCGAATCCGAATGCGACCATCGGCGTTTCGAGCTGCCACAGCCAGCCGAACGCGACGGATGCCGGCAACAGGAACAAACCGACGACGAGGTTGTACCAGCCGTAGGCGGTGCCGATGGATTCGCGCGGCACCAGGTCCGCGACCAGCGCCTTTTCCGCGCCTTCGGTGGCGGCGAGGAACACGCCGTAGCCGGCGAACATCGGCCACAGCGCCCAGGTGTTGTCGCGCTGCATGCCGAGGACGAGATAGAACGCGGCGTAGACAGCCCAGCCGGAGAGAATCAGCCGCGTGCGGCCGATGCGATCCGACAGGGCCGACAACGGTGTGGACAACAGCGCCGCCACCAGCGACACCAGCGCCCACAAGATCGGCACTTCGGTCTGCGGCAAGCCGAGATCGCGCGCGCGCAGCAGCAGGAACATGTTCGAGGAGTTGCCAAGCGTGAACAAGGCGAGCACCAGCAGGTAGCGCCGGAATGCGGGCGGGAATTCGCGCAGCGTCCACGAGAACGCGATCGGTTTTTGCGTCGGCGGCGGCGTAGTGTCCTTGAGCATCAGCGAGAGCAGGATCACCACGATGCCTGGCACGACGGCCCACAGGAACACATGGCGCAGCGGCATGCCCGATGCCAGCATCGCCGCCGCCACGAGCGGTCCAATCACGGCGCCGAAGTTGTCCATCGCTCGATGGAACCCGAACGCAAGCCCGCGTTGCGACGCATCCACGCTCAGCGACAGCAACGCGTCACGCGGCGCCGAGCGCAGGCCCTTGCCGATGCGGTCGGCAAAGCGGCACGCCAGCACGCCGAGCCAACTCGTGGTCAGGCCGAGCAGCGGCCGCGCGAATCCGGCAATGCTGTAGCCCGCGAACACCCAATACTTGACGTGGCGCGTGCGGTCGGCGAGCACGCCGGCGAACAATTTCAGCAGGCTGCTGACCGCATCGGCGATGCCTTCGATGATGCCAAGCGCCTTCGGCCCGGCCATCAGCACGCTGGCCAGATATAGCGGCACCAGCGGGTAGATCATGTCGCTCGCCGCGTCGTTGACCAGGCTGATGAAGCCCAGCAGCCAGACCGTGGGTGAAAGTCTGCGCAGCGCGGCGATCATGCTCCGGACTCCTTGCGTGCCGCGGCGCGCGCCGCACGGATGCTTTGCAGTTTCTCGCGAATCTTCGCTTCGAGTCCATGTTGCGTCGGCCGGTAGAGTTCACGTCCCGTCAGCGCATCCGGCAAGCATTCCTGATCAAATGCGATGCCACCCTCGACATCGGGATCGTACTGGTAGCCTTTCCCGTAACCGAGGCCTTTCATCAGTTTCGT
>JAICYA010000400.1 GCA_025934455.1 Rudaea sp. | reverse complement strand
GGAAGTCGCGCCGGTGCTGCTGGAAACCATTGCCGACGGCCGACTCGGCCGCGCGGTGCCGCTGGATCCCAGACAACTGACGCAAGCCGGACTTTCCGCGCCGATGCTGCGCTTGGCTGCGGGCGTGCTCGGTTTGCCGCAAACGCAACGCAAGGGTCGCTCCTATGCGCATCTGTCCGGCAATTTCGGCGATGCGCTGATGACCGAAATCCTGGACACGGCGCCTTGCCTGCTCGGGGGCGTTGCGGGATTGCGATTGGCGCGCGGCAAATCGCGACCATTGCAATGGGTTTGGCAACTGGAGTCGGATGGCCGTCAGCGCCTGCTGCCGGAATTGCCAAAACGGGAACGCTTGCTGCGCATCGGCGGTTTGTGGTCGCTCGATACGGAACTCGCGGAAGTCGGCTTTCTTGACGGCTCCGAGGAGGAAGTCGCATTGCTGGATGCGCCGCCACTGACGCCCGAATACGGCGAAGCGCTGGCGCAGGCGCTGGAATGTTCCGCTTACGCCAAACGCATTCCCGCACCGCGAGCCTTCGCTGCGGTCGAGCGCGCCGAGCTCGCGCCCAAACCGGTTCTCACTTTGCATGCGTTGACGCGCCATGCGCGCATTGGCGCGGGCACGCCGCCGCTCGCTTACGCCCGGCTCGCGTTCGATTACGGCGGCGAGCGGTTGCCCGGACGCGGCGGCGAACCGCTGGTGCGGCGCGTGCGCGACGGCAAACTCGTCGAGATCGCGCGCAAGCGCGCCGACGAATTGGCGACCATGGAGCGGCTGGAGAATTTTGGGCTGGCGCCCGCGGTGGATTGCGAAGGCCTGCCTTGGGACATGGCGGATGCGCTGCCGGAAGACGCGTGGTTGTTTCCCGGCAAGGGTTATGCCGGCGCATTAGAAGTCAATACGCCAGCGCGTTGGCTGGGTTTGCGGGAGAAGCTCGAAGGCGACGGCTTCTGCGTGGACTACGCATCCACGTTTCCGTTCGAGGTGCTGGAAGGTCCGCCGCAGTGGTACGGCGTCGCCGTGGAAGAAAAGGGCGGCGACGCGTTCGATTTCGAAGTCGGCATCGAAGTGGAAGGCCATCGCATCAACTTGCTTCCGGCGGTCGGGCGTGCGCTGTCCGAACACACGCTTTCGCTGACGCCGCCGCCCAACGAAACCGAAGACGCGGTGTGGTACGCGCCGGTGGACGAACGCCGCCGCGTGCCGGTGCGCTTGTCTGCATTGCGCGCGTTGCTGGCGCCGCTTGCCGAATACCTGCAGCGTCCGCGCGAAAAGTTGCGCCTGCCGCGGGTGCAAGCGGGACGTCTGGAAGAGTTCGCGCAAGCGTTGCCGAAAGACGGCGGCAAGCTGGAAGCGCCCAAGGAACTTACCGGGTTCACCACCCGTCTGCGCGAAGCCTCGGCGCATGCCTCCGATGCGATCCCGCAGGACTTCGCCGGCGAGTTGCGGCCATATCAACGCGAAGGCCTGCGCTGGTTGAATGCGCTTGCCGAAGCCGGTCTGGGCGGCATCCTCGCCGACGACATGGGACTCGGCAAGACCGTGCAACTGCTGGCGCACCTGCTCGCGTTGAAGCAAAGCAGCGCGTTGACCCAACCCGCGTTGATCGTCGCGCCGACCAGCCTGATTCCGAATTGGCAGGCGGAAGCGAAACGCTTTGCGGCGAGCCTGAAGGTGCTAACGCTGCACGGCCCCGAACGCGTGCGCAGTTTCGATCGCCTCGCCGGCCACGATGTGATCCTCACCAGTTATGCGTTGCTGCCGCGCGATCTTTCCGTGCTGCGCGAGCAGCCGTTCGCGCTGGTCGTGCTGGACGAAGCGCAGCAGGTCAAGAACCCGCGCACGCAGGCGCGTCGCGCGCTGCTGTCCATTGCCGCCGAGCGCCGGCTGTGCATGACCGGCACGCCGTTGGAAAACCATCTGGGCGAGTTGTGGTCGCAGATGGATCTGGCCGTGCCCGGCTTGCTCGGCGACGAGGGGTCGTTCCGCAAGCACTACCGCATTCCGATCGAGCGTCAGAGCGACGCCGAATGCCAGGATCGGCTCAATCATCGCCTCGCGCCTTTCATTCTTCGTCGCACCAAAGCGCAGGTCGCGCGCGACCTGCCGGAGAAAACCGAGATCGCGCGCAGCGTCGCGTTGTCCGGTCGTCAGCGCGAACTCTATGAGTCATTGCGCGTTTCGTTGTCCGAGGAGTTGCGCGAAG
>JAICYA010000005.1 GCA_025934455.1 Rudaea sp. | reverse complement strand
GCCAGCGCGCGCTCGGCGCCCAGATACGTGAGCGTGAGCACGGCGCCATTGCGTCCCTTCATCAGTGGTCGCGCCGCCTTGGCCAGTGCCGGCAGGCTGTAGGCGGAGATGTCGTGCGCGATCCGGTAATTTTCGCGCGTCAGGCCGTCGAGGAATTCGCCCGCCAGCGCTTCGCCCGGTGCGAATCCGATCGAATGGACCAGGATATCGAAACCGTCCCAGCGCTTGCCGAGATCGGTGAACAACTGCTCGATCTGTGCGTCGCTGGACACATCGCACGCCAGCACGATGTCCGAACCGAACGTCTTGGCGGCCTCGTCGACGCGGGGCTTGAGCTTGTCGTTGACGTAGGTGAAGGCGAGCTGCGCGCCTTCGCGGTGCATGGCCTCGGCAATGCCCCAGGCGATGGAACGATGGCTGATGATGCCGGTGATGAGTGCGCGCTTGCCCTGCAAAAATCCCATGATGAATCCCGTCGAATGGTCGAAACGCGGATTCTAGCCGACCGCGCGGAACCGCGTCAGTCGGGGCTGGCCACCGCCGTAGTGATTGCCGCCGCGCCACCCCGATCCGGAGCCTGCAGGCGCAGGCGCTGGCCGAGACGCAGGGTGGAATTTTGCGACAGGCCATTCCAGTGCAACAAGTCGGACAATGCAACATGCGCGGCACGCGCGATCCCCCAAAGCGAGTCGCCGGCACGGACGATATGCGTTTCGGCATTTTCCAAGGTGTGCCCAAGCGCGGCGACTACCGCTGCCGCTCCAGAGCCGCGTCCGGGTACGAGAACGTGCGTCCCCGGGGCCAGCACCGCATCCGCAGCCAGCGCGTTCGCCGCAGCGAATGCGCCGGTGTCGATGTCGTGGGCCTGCGCCAGGACGTCCAATGCTTCGGATTGTTGCAAGGCAATCTCGTGCCATTCGCGCCACAACGGCTGCGGCAGTTTGTCCAGGGCAGCCACCAACGTCCGGCTCTGCGCTTCAGGCAGCAATAACCGGAATGGACCGGTTGCCGGCATGCGTCCGCGCACATAACCCGGATTGAGCTGGCGCAGCCGCGCGGCGTCCATGCCGGCCATGCGCGCGGCGAGTTGCAGGTCCAGTGGCGCCGGCAGGGCAACGGCAGTCAGCCAGTCGGTCGGGGCCGGCTCGGGAAGCTGCACGTCAAAGCGCGCCGGATCCGATACGACGCAGGCCACGGCCAGCAGTTTGGCCAGGTGCCGGTGCGTGTGCGCCGGAACGCGCAGGCGCCCGAGGCTTGCCGCATCGGCGGGGACTTCGGCATCACCCAGCAATTTGGCGATGCGATACGGGCCGGCATTGAAGGCCATGTCGGCGACGCGCCAGTCGCCGAAACGATCGGCGTAGCGTTCGAGCAGGTCGAGCGCGGCATCGGTGGACGCGACGATATCCAGGCGTCCATCGTAATCGGGATGGATGCGTACGCCGGCCTCGCGTGCGGTGTCCGGGAGCAATTGCCAGATGCCGGCGGCGCGGTCGCCGCTGGAAGCGAGCGGCACGTAATTGCTTTCGATGTAGGGCAGCAAGGCGAATTCGCCCGGCATGCCGCGTTGCTCGGCCTGCTGCGCCACGTACAGCAGGAACGGCAGCGCCTGGCGCAAGGACTCGGCAAAGCCGGTCGGGTCGGCGCTGAACCATTGCGCGAGACGCAAGACGTCCGGACTGTAGTCGCAATCCGGCAACGCGAAACGGCTGCTCAACTGCGCCCATGGCGAATGTTCGACGGCAGGCGTGGCGGCCGCGGAAACCGGCGCCTGGGATTCGACGCGAGCGGTTGCGGCCGCAGGGTCGGGTTCCGGCGCGGCGAACTGCGGTTTGCGCGGGGCGGTGCTGCACGCGGCAAGCAGCAGGCACGCCGCACCCAGCGCCGTGCAACCGCTGCCTAATAGCGCCATCCGCCAGTCGCGCGCCGGCTGCAACACCTGGCGCACGCGGCGGTCGGATTTGCCAAACCGCTTCATCCGTAGCGCCCCTCCCCGGGCAAAAACGGGCGGGCACTATAGCAGCGAACGCGTAACGTCCGGTTATCCCGCATCGTGCGGCGCAACATGCGGGTTTACCGGTTGCCGCGATTTCGCGCACAATCGCGGTTTGCCCGCTGGCTGCAGTCTGCGTCGATGGTCGAAGCCACGAATCCCTATGCGAGCGCGCCGATGCAAGCCCTGCTTGCGCGCGAGATAGCTGCGCTGGCTCCTGTCCTGTCCGCTGCGTATGGCAACTGCGGGTTGTTGCTGCGCCCGCGGCAGGGTGGCGCGACATTGCCGGCACATCTGCTTGGCAAGATCGTGGAACTCGACGTCGAGGATGACGGATTGCTTGCCGGTGCCGTGCGCTGCGCGCCGTGGCAATTGCCGTTTGCGAGCGAAAGCTTCAAGGTGCTTATCGTGCAGCACGCATTGGAGCGCATCGTGGATGCCGAGGCTTGCGTCGCGGAACTCGCGCGCGTGCTCGCGCCGGAAGGCATCGCGCTGATGCTCGGCTTCAACCCGCTCGGCACCTGGCGGCCATGGCTGATGCGGCGTGCGCGTGGCCTGCGCCTGCGCTCGGCCCGCGTTTGCAAGGCGCAACTGGAACGCGAACAGATCGATACTCTGCAGGTGCGCTTTCCCGGCGAACTCTTGCCGCGCGTCAAGACCACGACCGGGCCGGAAAAGCCAACGCACTCGTTGCTGGCGAGGTTCGGCAGTTCATGGCTGCTGATCGCACGCAAGCGTCGCAGCACCCTGACGCCGATCCGTCTGCGCAAACTGGCGCGCGAAGCCGCGCGCACGCCGCAATTCGCGCCGGGTGCGCACAGGAACCGCGCATGACGGCGGTGCATGTGGACGTCTTCACCGACGGCGCCTGCCTCGGCAATCCCGGACCCGGCGGCTGGGCGGCGTTGTTGCGTTACCGGACCGTGGAGAAGGAAATTTCCGGCAGCGAACGCGACACCACGAACAATCGCATGGAGCTGATGGCGGCGATCCGTGCGCTGGAAGCGCTGCGCCGCGGCAGCGCCGTGCGCCTGACCACGGATTCGCAATACGTCCTGCAGGGCATCGAACAGTGGTTGCCGCGCTGGCAGGCCAATGGCTGGCGCACATCGGACCGCAAGCCGGTGAAGAACCAGGATTTGTGGGAACGCCTTTCCGCTGCCATGCTGCCGCATCGCGTACAGTGGCAGTGGACGCGCGGGCATTCGGGACATCCGGAAAACGAACGCGTCGACGAATTGGCGCGCGCGGCAGCGCTAGCAGTGAAGGAGGAGTGATGCGGCAGATCGTGCTGGACACGGAAACCACGGGTCTGGAGGTCGGCAAGGGCCATCGCATCATCGAGATCGGCTGCATCGAGTTGGCCGAGCGCCGACCGAGCGGCAAACGCTTCCACCGTTACCTGAATCCGCAACGCCCGGTCGACGAAGGTGCGCGCTCGGTGCACGGCATCAGCGACGAGTTTCTTGCCGACAAGCCGCGCTTCGCCGAGGTTGTCGCCGAATTCCTGGAATTCATTGCCGGCGCCGAACTCGTCATCCACAACGCTGCGTTCGACGTCGGCTTCCTCGACGCAGAACTCGCGTTGGTGGATCCCGGATTAGGCCGTATCGCGGATCACGCCAGCGTGCTCGACACGCTGGCGCTGGCGCGCGAGAAGTATCCCGGCCAGCGCATTTCGCTCGACGCCTTGTGCAAGCGCCTGAACATCGACAATCGACATCGCGAACTGCACGGCGCCTTGCTCGACGCGCAACTGCTCGCGGACGTGTACCTCGCGATGACCGGCGGGCAGGGCGACCTCGGTCTTGCCAACAATCAGGTGGCCGCGCCGGCGCGGGTTGCGGCGCAGTCCGTTGCGCGCCAGCCGTTGCGCGTGCGCCGCGCGGATGCCGCCGAGGCATCGCTGCACGCGGCGCGATTGCTGGCCATCGACAAGGCCAGCAAGGGCCGCTGCCTGTGGCGCGCCTGAGGGCCTGACGGTATGATCCGGCGACCGGTTTGGTCCGTCCTGGGGAGGAAGGCGATGAATGCTATGAGGACGTTGCTCGCGGGAATGCTGCTGTGTGCGTTCGGCGCGCATGCCGAAACGGCGGTCGAGGCCATCGCCGCGCACAAGCACATGGGCGTGGCCACGTGCAGCAGCAGTGTCTGCCACGGCGCGTCGCAGCCGTTCCGCGATTCGGACATCGCACAGAACGAATTCGCGATCTGGCAGGAATTCGATCCGCACGCCAAGGCGTATCAGGTCCTGCAGCAGCCGCGTTCGCAGGAAATCACGCGCAAGCTCGGCCTCGGCGATGCGACAAAGGCGAAAGTCTGCCTGGATTGCCACGCCGACAACGTCGCCATGGGCGACCGCGGCGAGCGTTTCCAGATTGCCGACGGCGTGGGTTGCGAGGCCTGCCATGGCGGCGCGGAGTTGTGGCTCAATGCGCACGCCGACGCCAAGGTCACCTATGCGGACGACCTGGCCAAGGGCATGTACCCGACCGCCAATCCGATCAAGCGCGCACAACTGTGCCTGTCCTGCCACATGGGCGAAAAGGAACGCATGATCACGCATCGGATCATGGGCGCCGGCCATCCGCGCCTCTCGTTCGAACTGGATACCTTCACCTGGCTCAATCCGCATTACAAAATCACGGCGAACTGGATCAAGCGCAAGGGCGAGTGGAACGGCGTGCGCGATTGGGCCGTGGGCCAGGGCGTGGCCGCGGAAAACCTGCTCGGTCTGCTGCTCGATCCGAAAACCGGTTGGCAGGGAATCTTCCCGGAACTGGTGCTGTTCAATTGCCAGGCCTGTCACAAGCTGATGAAAGGCAACAATTGGGGGCCGCGCCAGGGCACGGGTCTGGGGCCAGGCGTGGTGCGACTGAACGATGCCAACCTGGTGACGTTCCGCTATGCGCTGGCGCCGGTCGACAAGGCCGCGGCGCAACGCGTGTTCGAGCAGACCCGCGCGCTGCATCAGGCGACGACGCAAAGCCGCGATGCGACGTTTGCGGCGGCGCGCGCCTTGAATGCAACGCTGGATAGCCTGCTGCCCAAGGTCGCCGCCTACAACTATGACGCGGCCAGCCTGAACCCCATTTTCGCGGCGATGCTCGGCGACGCCCAGCAGGGCGAATTCCGCGATTACGCCGCGGCCGAACAGGCGTCGATGGCGGCGCAGTCGCTGGTGGTCGCGTTCGAGAACGACGGCAAGCTGGACAAGGTGCATGCGGCGGCGCTGCACGCCAAGCTTGATGGCCTGTACGCCACGGTGAAGGATGAAGACCGGTATTCGATGGCGCCTTTCGTGGCCGCTTTGAAGGAATTGCGCGCTGCGGCGCCGTGAGTTTTGTGAAATGACCGACAGCGTACAGGTACCCGGCTACAAACTGGTTCAGAAAATAGGCGAAGGCGGCATGGCCACGGTCTATCTGGCCGTGCAGGAGTCCCTCGACCGCGAAGTGGCGCTGAAGATCATGTCGCCGGCGCTGGCGGCGAACGAGACGTTCCGCGAGCAGTTCATGAAGGAAGGCCGCATCGCGGCCAAGCTCACCCATCCGCACCTGATGACGGTGCACGACATCGGTTCTGACAACGATGTCTTTTATCTCGCCAGCGAATATCTGCCCGCCGGAACCCTGCGCGACCGCATGCAGCGCCTGAGCATCGCCGACGTGCTGGAAATCGTCCGCGACGTCGCCTCCGGGCTTTCGTACGCCCACGAGATGGGCTTCGTCCATCGCGACGTGAAGCCCGGCAACATCATGTTCCGCAGCAACGGATCGGCAGTGTTGGCGGACTTCGGCATTGCCAAGGCGATCAAGTCCGTCAGCGCGGCGACCATGGCCGGCAATGCCATCGGCACGCCCGACTACATGAGTCCGGAACAGGCGCAGGCGACGCCGGTGGACGGGCGCTCGGACTTGTACAGCCTGGGCGCAGTGTTGTTCGAATGCGTGGCCGGGCACAAGCCCTACGAGGCCGGCGATGCCTATGCGGTTGCGCTGATGCACGTCACCGAACCGGTGCCGAAGCTGCCGGAAAAGCTTGCCTGGCTGCAGCCGCTGATCGACAAGTCGATGGCCAAGCAGCCGGCCGATCGTTTCGCCACGGGCGATGCCTTCGTTGCCGAGCTCGATCGCCTGCTCGCGGCCAATCCGCAGATGGATGCGGTTTTGCGCGAGTCGCGCAGCGCGCGCCGCCGGGCGGTGTCGGCGGCTAGTGCCGCGCCTTCATCCGCAACGCCGGTGAGTGCGAGGAAATGGATTTTCGCCGGCGCTGGCGTCGCGGCGGCGATTTTGGTCGCGGCGTTGGCATGGATGGCCTGGCGGGGCAAGGCGGCAGGTTCCGTTGCTCCGACTGCCGCAACCAGCACGCCGATCGAAACCGCACCGGCGGTGCCGCCTCCGCCTCCGTCCGAGAGCGGCGCATCCGACGCGGTCTTGGCCGCGCTGGATTTGCCGACGCTGCTTTCCCGCGGCGACGATTATTTCGACTATGGCCGGAAAAGTGGCGGCGAGAAAATGAGCTTTCCGCCGGGCGACAACGCCATCGATCTGTTCCAGGAGGCGCTCAAGCGCGATCCCGGCAATGCACGCGCGACGCAAGGCTTACAGAAGATTGCGGCTTTCTACGCGAACGGCGCACAAGCGGCGCTGAAAAACGGACTGTATACCGGCGCTGACGTGCTGGTCGAGTCGGGGTTGCGCGCGGATGCGAAAAACGCCGCCTTGCTGCAACTCAAGGCGCAATTGGCGAAAGCCGAAGGCGGCGGCTAAGCCACCTCGCAACGTTTGAAAAACCGTCGCGAGCGAAGACGGATTGTTGGCCGCCGGAGCGCAGGAACCGGAGTTTACTCAAACGTAAATGAGGATTCCGAGCGCCGCCGGACGACGAGCCGTCGAGCGCAGCAGGTTTTTTAGCGGTCGCGGATCAGGATCACCGTCACATTGTCCGACCCGCCGCCTTCGAGCGCGGCGAGGATCAGATGGTCGACGCATTCCTGTGCGGAAAGATCCTGGCGCGCAAGCACGGCGCCGATGTCCTTGTCGTCGACTTCCTCGGTCAATCCGTCCGAACACAACAGCACCTGCATGCCGGGCTGCAGGCTGCCGCGGATGGTTTCCACGCGCAGGCTCTCCGGGTCGGTGACGCCAAGCGCCTGGGTGACGACATTGCGATGCGGATGTGTGCGCGCCTGTTCGTGCGTGATTGCGCCTTGCTGGATCAGTTCCTGCACGTAGGAATGGTCGCGCGAAAGCTGCTTGAGCTCGCCGTTCCACAAATACACGCGGCTGTCGCCGACCCAGCAGATTTCGTATTCGTTCTCGTGCAGGCGCATGGCGGCGATCGTGGTGCCCATCGGCAAGGCTTCGGCCTTGCGGCTGGAATGCAGGATGATTTCCTCGTCGGCGCGCTGCACGGCCTGCGCCAGCGGCGCACCGGCCGTGACCTCGCGCACCATCGCATCGCGTGCGATGGCGCTGGCCACCTCGCCGTGCTCGTGGCCGCCCATGCCGTCGGCGACCAGCCACAGGCCGAGTTCGGCGGCGGCGTAGTACGTGTCCTCGGTAGGCTCGCGACGCTAGCCGACATGGGTGCTGTGGCCGAACTCGATCATGCTGGCGATGTCATCCCCATGCGCGGGCCGCATACGCGCGGCCGCCTGCGCGACGGCCATAGCATGCCGCGACGGCGGCGGCATGCGCAAGTAGGGCCGGCGCAGGGCGGTCGAAGCATGCCCTCAGAACTCGATGCGAATGCCGAGGGAAAGCTGGTTGGAATGCGCACCCGCATAGCCGGCCATGTGTTCGTAGTACACATAGGCCGAACGTCCTTGCGCGAACACCGCGTTCAATCCGAGGCCGATGTTGAAATAGCTCGAGTCCGGTGCCTGGTCGGTCAACGAGACCGGCGTCTGCGTCGGATCGGCGAGGAAGCGCACGACCACGGTCTGCGGATCGTTGCGGAACTCGTGGTTCCATTCGACCACGGCGTTCGGCACCAGTACGCCCCAGTCGGTGCTCATGGTGTAGCTCACCCGCGCGCCCGCCACACCGAGCATCGAATTCAGAGAGCGGCTCGCTACCGACGTGCCAAGGCCTGCCCCGGGTGCGTTCGGATTGGCCATCGTCTCGCTGAACCCGTCCAGGCTCAGGTGCGAATACACGCCGCGCAGGTAGGGACTGATGGTCCAGGCCTTGCGGTTGAAGTCCCGGCCCGCCGAAAGCGAGAATGAATTCTGGTCCCCGCTCGGCGAGGCCATCGCCGTCTGCGTGACCGTTGTCGTTCCGCCGGACAGGCTGGCGATCTGATAGGCGATGTTGCGGCTCAGATCGTAATCGAGCTTGTCCAGGATCAGCGAGCCTTCGACATACCAGTCGCCGCGATACCAGCTGAAGTAGCCGGTGAGGTTGTAGCCGTCCACGTCGGCCTTGCCGGCATTCGCATCGAAGCTCGAATTGTTCTGGTTGTAGCCGAGCGCAGCACCGGCCACGAAGGAATCGTTGAATCGATAGTCCACGCCCGCGGTGAGCGAGGCACCGTGGAAATCGAAACCCGGACGCACGGCCGTGGCATCGAATCCGCCACGCTCGATCATGCCGGTGGCGAAGAAGCCCCAGCGCGAGAAGTCCTTGCCCACTTCATCGCTGGTCGCCGGATCCTTGCGGAACAGATCGCCCAGCATGGCCAGCGGCAGGCCGCGGCCGTCCTGGTTCAGGGTGAGCCCGCCGGCGCTGAAACCGGTGGCGCCCTGGCGCAGTTCGGCAAAGCGCGTATTGAGGTTGCCGATCTGGCCCGATTGCACGCCCTGGGCCAGGCTGCGCTGCGGCAGCGCCTTGTTGTTGAGCATGGCACTGAGCGCGCCGGACACCTGCTGTGGATCGCTGTTCGCGCCAACGACTACTTCGGAGCAGCGCTGCAGGAAATCCTGCTGCTGTGGCGTCAGCGGCGCCGTCGATGTGGCGAGCGCGGGACAGGCCTTGTCGATCGCCGTGGCGACACCAATCTGCGTCGGCGACAAACCGGGCAGGTTGGCGACACCGTTGTTGAAATTGAATGTCAGCGTCGGAATGCTGGTGACGCCGTTGACTTGCGCGGAGACGGTGTAGGTGCCGGGCAGCACGACGGTGAGCGTATTCTGCGCCGTGCCGTCGGCGCCTGTCGCCGTCGTTGCATTGGCCAGCTTGGCAGTCGCGCCGGTGACGCTCCACTGGATCGCCGTGCCGGAAATCGGCGTTCCGCTCGAGGAAGCGAGTTTGACCACCAGCGGTTGCGATGGCTGTCCGGGCACCAGCGCCTGATTGCTGCCGGAAACAATCGCAAACGTTGCGCCGCTGGCGCTGATCGCGGGTGTCGCGACCGCGGTGAAAGTCACGCTGCCCGCGCCGGCGATGCTGGCTTGCACGATGTTCGTGCCGGGATTTGCACCGAGCGTCAGGGTATTGCTGGTCCTGCCGGTCGCGTCGGTGAACGTTTGGGCAGAGGCGAGTGTGCCGCCGCCCTGCAGCACCGTCCAGTTCACGGCCACATTCGCTGGTCCCGTGGCACCGTTGGCACCGCCGATTTGGACGACGAAGGGCTGCAGGGCAGTGCCCACCGTGCCGGATTGGCTGCTGCCGCTGAGAGCGGACAGTACCGGCGCGGAAGCCGTGGCGGTAAAGCTCGCTTGAGCGCCGCCAGCAGCACTGGCTTGAATCGTTACGGTGCCCGCGCTCTGGCCATAGGTGAAATTGATCGAGGTGTTGCCGTTGGCATCGGTCACGGAACTCGCGGCACTCAGCGTCGCTTGGCCACCCGTGACCGCCCAATTGACGGTCAGGCCAGAAGCCGGTGCGCCATTCGCGCTGGATTGCACGACCAGGGGTGAAGTTGCGGCTGTGCCGAGTAGGCCGTTCTGATTATTGCCCGAGACGATTTGCAGGGTGGGCTGGACCACCGTGAGGTTGAAATCCTGCACGTAGGTTCCGCCCGTCTGCGCACAATATTGGCAGTAGGCGCGGACAAGCACCGAACCGGGCGTCGAGCCGAGTTTTATGTGAACGGAGAATGGAATGGAAATACTGCCGACGGCTCCTGAGCTCGTTGCGTCGTAGGTTTGCCCGCCGCTCTCGACGATGGTCGCTGAACCTGAGAGGACTTGCCAAAATACGTCGAAACTCTGCCCGTCGGCTCCGGCCGAATCGACGCTGACGGTCAGTGGTTGTGGCAACGTCGTCCCTATCGCGCCGCTTTGGCCATTGCCGCCCACATAATTCAAGTCGAAACAATAAGGATTGTTGGGGCTGCACCCGAGTGCGATTGCCGGCCATGCCGCGGCCAGCATCAGCAAAAGCAATCCGGCGACGCGGAATACACGCCATCTTGACGGACGCTGCTGTATACACCTCGACAGACTGCGCATGACGTTATCTCCCCATAACGGCCTATAATCGAGTATAGCGGGAAACTGCGAATGCGCTGCATTTCGATCCGGGAGGGTGCGATGGGAGCGAACATTTGTTCTTCGTTGCGTGGCCGTTTACGGCCGTTGGCCGTGGTATTCGGATTTGCGTGTGCCGGTCTGGCCGGCATCGGGGCGCCAGCGACGCCATCGTACGCCACCGTCACCACCCGCAATCCCGAAGATCTCCTGATCGTCGACTGCCTGCTGCCGGGCCAGGTGCGCAAGCTTGGCCGCGCGGCCACCTACATGAGTGCGCGCCGGCCGATTCGCACCACGCAGGCCGATTGCGAAATCCGCGGCGGCGAATACGTTTCCTACGACCGCGCCAACTACCAGACCGCGCTCAAGGTCTGGATGGGGCAGGCCGAGTCCGGCGATGCCGAAGCGCAGAACTACGTCGGCGAGATTTATCTGAAGGGTCTTGGGACCGAGCCCGACTACGCCAAGGCACGCGAATGGTTCGAGAAGGCCTCCGCGCAGGGCGACAAGCGCGCGCGCATCAACCTGGGCTATTTGTACGAGCAGGGTCTGGGCGTGCCCAAGGACCTCGCCAAGGCGTTGAACCTGTACGGCGAGGCCTCTGGCGTCGACAACGACAAGCTGGTATTTGCATCCACCGTCACCGCGCAGGTGCAGGAAGCGAAGAACGAATCCGCGGCGCTGCGCGAACAGCTGAGCGCTGAACAGCAGAAGTCCGCGCAGTTGCGTGCGCAAGTCGGCAAGCTGCAATCCGAACTGCAGCAAAAGCAGCAGAACTATCAAAAATCGCAGACCGAATTGGACGGCGTGCGACGCAAGCTCGACGCGGAACAGGCGCGTGCGGGCATCGACAAGAATCCGGATTTCGTCAAACTCCAAAGCGAAACACAGTCGCGCGAGAAGGATCTGGCCGTCCAGCGCGATGCGCTGAAGGCGCAACAGGATTCCAGCGCCAAGCAGCTCGCCGACGCCGAGGACCAGATTGCGAAGCTCAAGACGCGCGAGCAGGAATTGCTGGCGCGGCAGTCCTCGCCCGACAACGATCAGGCCCTCACCACATTGCGCGCATCGGCGTCGCAGATGGATACGGCGTTGCGCGAAAGCCGCGAACGCATGCAACTCGTGCAGAAGCAGATGGCGCAGAACGACCAGCAACGCCAGGAAGCGCAGGCGAAGTTCGACCAGGCACGCGCGCAACTCGCGCTCGAGCATGCGCAGAACGAGAGCTCGAAGCAATTGCTCAAGCTGATGGAAGCGCAGTTGTCGGAAAAGCGCCAGGAACTTGCCAGCCAACGCACGCAGATGGCGAGCCTGCAAAGCCAGATCGACGGCGCCAAGTACGCTTCGCTGCCGCCGGGATTCGCCACGGCCAGCCTGACCGGCGATTTGCGCGTGGAAATCCTGCAGCCCTCGCTTGCCGTCACGCGCGGCTTGAACAAGCCGGCGGCATCCGTGCCGCCCGCGCAGAACGGCATCGATGTGGTCGGGCGCGTGCAGGCCCCGGCGGGCCTGACTTCGGTCACGCTGAATGGCCAGACCGTGGCGGTCGGTGCGGGTGGCGTGTTCAAGACCCACGTCGCGTTGACCGGTGGCAACGACACCGCGGTGCGCGTCGCCGCCTCCGACAAGACCGGAGGCGAGGCGGTGCTCGACTTCATGCTCCTGCCGGGACCGGGCGGCAAGGCCGTGCGAGAGGCGGCGCCGAGCGGGCAGTCACTGCCATCCGGCGTACGCCTGGGCAAGTATTACGCGCTGATCATCGGCAACGACAGTTACGCCGCATTCCCGGCGTTGGGCAGCGCCGCTGAAGATGCCAAGGCGGTGGCCGGCGTGCTGCAATCGCGCTACGGTTACGACGTCAAGTTGCTTGCGAACGCGAACCGGTTCGAGATCCTGTCCGCCCTCAACGACATGCGCGAAGCGTTGACCGACAAGGACAACCTGCTCGTGTACTACGCCGGCCACGGCGAAATCGATGCCTCGCGACAAGGCTACTGGCTGCCGGTGGATGCGCAGCTCAACCAGCCCAACAGCTGGATATCCAACCGCGCGATCAGCGACATCCTCACGACCATGCAGGCACGACACGTGCTGGTGATCGCCGACTCGTGCTATTCGGGCACGATGACGCGCTCCGCGCTCGCGACGTTCGGCGGCGGCATGGCCAACAACGTGTGGGGCGACTGGGTCAAGACCATGACGGCTGGACGTTCGCGCACGGCACTGACCTCGGGCGGCGTGCAGCCGGTCGCGGACGCGGCGAGCAAGGGTGGGCATTCGGTGTTCGCGACAGCGTTGCTGACCGTGCTGCGCGACAACAACAAATTGCTCACTGGACAGGAACTGTTCCGTCAAATCGCCGGCGGCATGGCGTTGCGCAGTGCGAACGCCGGCCTGCAGCAGGCCCCGGAATACGCGCCGATCCAGTTCGCCGGGCACGAAGCGGGTGAATTCTTCCTGATGCCGGAAAACGGCGGGCGCAAGACCGCCGCGCTGGCCGAGTCGCGCGACGACGGCGTTTAAGCGCGCCGCGATTTCGCCGGTCGTACCGTCGAGGCTGCGCGCTTGGCCGCCTTGCCGATGCCGACCAGCACGCTTTTGACGGCGCCCAGCGACCATGCCGCGATGCGGCGCTCGTCGACACCGGTGAACGCGCGCAGTGCATCCGGCATGCCGGCGATGGACGCCTGCGGCAGGCGCGCCGCCGCCTGTGCACGCTTGCCGATCGCGTAGGTCACGGACGTATTCGCCAGCGCCGACGAAACGATCGCCGCCACCGGCACCGCGCGCCGCGCCACCAAGCCGCCGGCGCGGCGCAACAGGCGATGCAGCAGGCTGCGGCCGAGCGCGTCGCCGGCCAGGCTCGCACCCATCCCAAAAAATTGCACTTTGTCCACAAGTGTATTTTGCAGCACAGCTGGCAGGTTCAGGCCGTAAAGGCGGAACGTTTCCTCGACGAGTTCGCGCTGGGTCGTTGCCAGCATCTCCACGTCGATGAGTTCGCCGAACACCACGGACAGCACCTTGCCGAGCCCGGGCAGGGATTCCGCCGCCGCCGTGCATGCACCGATCGTGGCGGCGCGCACGCACTTGCGGCGCAACAGGACGAGAAACGCGGCAGCATGCGGGTCTGCGCTGCGTGCCGGCCGGCGAATCGCCACGATTTCACGGCTGCGCACGACGAGGGACTTCATGCGTGCATGCTAACAGCATGAAGGCGCATCGGTTATCCTGCGCACCTTTGGAACCGCACATGCCGTCGCTCGAACACCACGACACCATCCGCGCCGTCGCCTGGAAAGATGGCGCGTTGCGCCTGCTCGACCAGCGCCGTTTGCCCTTCGTCGAAACCTGGCTGGACTGCGGCAGCGCGGACGACGTCGCCGCCGCGATTCGCGACCTGGCCGTGCGCGGCGCGCCAGCCATCGGCATCGCCGCGGCATGGGGCGTGGTGCTGGCGGCGCGCCGAGGCGCCGACCTGGACGTGGCGATCGCCCGCCTGCGCGCGGCGCGGCCTACGGCGGTGAACCTGATGTGGGCGCTGGATCGCATGCGTGCGCGCATCGCGGAGGGCGCCGACGTGGCAGCGCTGGAGCGCGAAGCGCTGGCGATCCAGGCCGAAGACCTCGTCGCAAACCGGCGCATGGGTGAACTCGGCGCCGCGCTGATCGCGCCGGGTTCGGCAGTGCTCACCCATTGCAATACCGGTTCGCTCGCCACGGCCGGATTCGGCACCGCGCTCGGGGTGATCCGCGCCGGCTTCGCCGCCGGGAAAATTGCACACGTGTATGCCTGCGAGACGCGGCCCTGGCTGCAAGGTGCGCGCCTGACGATCTGGGAATTGCTGCGCGATGGCATCCCGGCCAAGCTCATCGCCGACTCGGCGGCAGCGCATTTGATGAAAACACATTCGAAGGGATCCGCTGCCGTACGGTGGGTGATCGTCGGTGCCGACCGCATCGCCGCGAACGGCGATACCGCGAACAAGATCGGCACTTACCAGCTGGCCATCGCCGCGCGCCATCACGGCGTCAAATTCATGGTTGTGGCGCCGTCGTCGACCGTCGACATGCAGACCGCGACGGGCGACGACATCGATATCGAGCTGCGTGACCCCGCCGCATTGTTCGCCGTTGGCGGAGTGCGCACCGTCGTCGAAGGTGCGCAGGCATGGAATCCGGTGTTCGACGTGACGCCACATGATTTGATCGACGCCATCGTCACCGAGCGCGACGTGATCGAATCCCCGGATCGCGAGCGCATGCGCGCCGTGTTCGGCGCATGAAATCGCACCTGCGCCGGTTGGCGATCTTCAGTCTCGTCGGCGTGGTCGGTTTCATCGTCGATGCCGGCATATTGCAATTGCTCGTGCTCGGCCTGGCCTGGGATCGCTACAGCGGACGCTTGATCTCGTTCCTGTTCGCGGCCACGGCGACCTGGCTGCTCAACCGGCGCTACACATTCCGCGGCCCGCGCAAGCATTCGCTCGGCGTTGAATGGGCGCGCTACATCCTCGCCATGAGCGGCGGATTCGCGTGCAATTTCGCCGCGTATTCGGCACTGGTATATTTTTTCGACGTCGACCGGCAATGGCTGATCCTGGCCGTTGCCGCTGGTTCCGTGGCCGGATTGGGTGTGAATTACACGGCCTCGCATTACTGGGTTTACCGGCACCATCGGCGACCTGTGGCCGGTACCGGCGACGGCCCTGGAAATTGACCGCACGAAACGGCTATTCCGGTCAGTAAAATCAAGGCTTTGCAGGGCATCGCCGGGTGCCGGATTGTGATAGAATTTCGGGGTTGGAAAACACCCTCTCGGGGCTTGCGCAAAGCGGGCCCTGAACCCCGAAAATTCCAGGGAAAAAACCTCAATGGCGGAGCTGGCCAAAGAAGTCATTCGCGTCAATATCGAAGACGAAATGCGGCAAAGTTACCTCGATTACGCGATGAGCGTGATCGTCGGCCGCGCCCTCCCGGACGTACGCGATGGCCTGAAGCCCGTGCATCGGCGCGTGCTGTTCGGCATGTACGAAGCGAACAACGTCTGGAACCGCGCCTATGTGAAGTGCGCACGCATCGTCGGCGACGTAATGGGTAAATTCCATCCGCACGGCGATTCGTCGATCTACGACGCGCTCGTGCGCATGGCCCAGGATTTCTCGCTGCGCTATCCGCTCGTCGACGGCCAGGGCAACTTCGGTTCCGTCGACGGCGACAATGCCGCGGCGATGCGCTACACCGAGTGCAGGCTCGAGCGCCTGGCTTCCGACCTGCTCGCCGATATCGACAAGGAAACCGTCGACTTCCAGCCGAACTACGACGAGAAGGAACTCGAACCGACCGTGCTGCCCACGCGCGTGCCGAACCTGCTCGTCAACGGTTCTGCAGGCATTGCGGTCGGCATGGCGACGAACGTACCGCCGCATAACCTGGGCGAAATCGTCGATGCGACGATCGCGGTGATCGACAATCCGGAAATTTCCTTCGAGGAATTGTTGCGCCTGGTGCCGGGCCCGGATTTTCCGACCCACGGCATCATCAATGGCGCGGCGGGCATCGTCGAAGCCTACAAGACCGGCCGTGGCCGCATCTACGTGCGCGCCAAGGCGGACATCGAAACCGACGACAACGGCCGCGAGACGATCATCGTCACCGAGCTGCCGTACCAGGTGAACAAGAAGCGCCTGATCGAGGCGATCGCCGAGCTGCACAAGGAAAAGAAGATCGAGGGCATCTCGGAGCTGCGCGACGAGTCCGACAAGGACGGCCTGCGCATCGTCTTCGAAGTGCGCAAGGACACCATGGCCGACGTGCTGCTGAACAACCTGTACCAGCAGACACAGATGCAGGTGACGTTCGGCATCAACATGGTCGCGCTGGTCGACGGCCGGCCGCAACTGCTTACGCTCAAGCAGATCCTAGAAGCGTTCGTGCGCCATCGCCGCGAGGTGGTGACGCGGCGCACGCTTTTCGAGTTGCGCGAAGCGCGCAAGCGCGCGCACGTACTCGAGGGCCTCACCGTCGCACTCGCCAACATCGACGAGATGATCGAGTTGATCAAGACCTCCGAATCCGGCGAAGTCGCGAAGGAACGCATGCTGGCGAAAAAATGGGATGCGGGACTGGTACGCACGCTGCTCGCCGCGGCGGGCGCGGACGCGTCCAAACCCGAGGACCTGCCGCCGGGCGTCGGCCTGTCCGACGCGGGTTACCAGCTATCCGAAATCCAGGCGCAGCAGATTCTGGACATGCGCCTGGCCAAGCTCACCGGCCTCGAACAGGAAAAGCTCACCGACGAATACAAGGAATTGCTCGGCACGATCCAGGGTCTGCTCGCCATCCTGATGGATGCGGACAAGCTGCTCACGGTGATTCGCGAGGAACTCGCGCAGATCAAGGCGCAATACGGCGACGTGCGCCGCACGGTGATCCAGGCCAGTCAGGAAGACCTCGACGTGCTGGATTTGATCGCTGCGGAAGACGTGGTCGTGACGCTGTCGCACGCCGGCTATGCCAAGCGTCAGCCGGTGACGATCTATCGTGCGCAGAAGCGAGGCGGCAAGGGCCGCTCGGCGACGAACATGAAGGAAGAGGATTTCGTCGAACGCCTGTGGATCGCGAATACGCACGACACGCTGCTCGCGTTCACCAGCGCCGGGCGCGTACTGTGGCTGAAGGTATACCAGATTCCCGACGCCGGTCCCGGCGCGCGCGGCAAGCCCATCGTCAACCTGTTGCCGCTGGAAGAGGGCGAGGCCGTGCAGGCGATCCTGCCCGTGCGCGAGTTCCCCGACAACCGCTACGTGTTCTTCGCCACGCGCAAGGGCACGGTTAAGAAGACGCCGCTGTCAGATTATTCGCGGCCGCGTTCGAGTGGCATCCGCGCGATCGACATCGAGGACGGCGACGGCCTGGTCGACGTATCCATCACAGACGGCGCGCGTGACATTTTCCTGTTCGCCAGCAACGGCAAGGCCGTGCGCTTCGCCGAAGCCGAAGTGCGGCCGATGGGACGCACCGCGCACGGCGTGCGCGGCATCCGCCTGAGCAAAGACGCACACGTCGTGTCGATGATCGTGGCCGAAGGCGAGGGCGACATCTTGACTGCGACCGCACGCGGCTACGGCAAGCGCACCGAACTGACTGAGTATCCGCGCAAAGGCCGCGGCACGCAGGGCGTGATTGCGATCCAGTGTTCGGATCGCAATGGCGCGCTGGTCGGTGCGGTCCAGCTCGACGACGCGCATGAACTGATGCTGATCTCCAACCAGGGCACGCTGGTGCGCACGCGCGCCGCCGAGGTTGCGCGCGTGGGTCGCAACACGCAAGGCGTGACCCTGATCCGCCTGCCGCAAGAAGAAGCGCTCGTCGGCGTCGTGCGCGTGGAAGCGCTCAACGGCGAGGACGAAGGCGACGCTGCAACGGACGAGGCGCCGCAGCCCACAGCGTGAAACATCAACCTCCCGCCGTTGGGCGGGAGGCGCGCTTTCAGCTCAGCGCCGCCAGCATCGCGTCGGCGCTGGACACCTTGAATTCGCCTGGTGCTTCGATGTGCAGCTGCTTGACCACGCCGTCCTCGGCGTAGAGGGCGAAGCGCTTGCCGCGCATGCCGAGTCCGAACGCGCTGCCGTCCATTTCCAGGCCAAGCGATTTGGAAAACGTGCCGTTGCCGTCGGCGAGCATGCGCAGGTTCTCCGGCACTTTCTGGTTCTTTGCCCAGGCATCCATCACGAACGCATCGTTGACCGCAAGGCAGGCCACGTCGATGCCCTTGTTCGTGAACTTGGCGAGGTTTTCCACGTAGCCGGGCAGGTGCTTGGCCGAGCAGGTCGGCGTGAACGCACCGGGCACAGAAAACAGCACCACGTTCCTGCCCTTGAAGATTTCGTCCGTGTTGATCGCCTGCACGCCGTCCTTGAGGTAGTTGAGCGTGGCGTTGGGAATGCGGTCGCCGACCTTGATCGTCATGGGCTGTGCCTTCGATGGTGGGGAAGCGCCCATGATAGCGGCGCCACGGCGTTGGCGACACCCTTGAAAGCGGGAGAGGCGCCCGCACGTGGTGGCCATGCGGGCCGCAGTGCCCGATCCACAAAAAAAGGAGGCAATCATGGCAATCGTTCGTTATGAGCCCTGGGGTCAGTTCGACCGCTTCCAGGAAGAGATGAAACAGGTTTTCGGCCAGTTCTTCGGCGAAAACGGCGATCAGTCCAACGTAGTAACCAGCCAGTGGGCGCCACGCGTGGATATCCGCGAGGAAGAAAAGCGTTTCGTGATCCTCGCCGATATTCCCGGGGTCGATCCCAAGGACATCGAAGTCAGCATGGACAAGGGCATACTCTCCATCAAGGGCGAGCGCAACGCCGAGAACAAGGAGCAGGCCGGAAAGTACACGCGCGTCGAGCGGTCATGGGGTTCGTTCTACCGGCGCTTCGCGCTGCCCGACAGCGCCGACCCCGATGGCATCAGCGCCAGCGGCAAGCACGGCGTGCTGGAAATTTCCATTCCGAAAAAGGCCGAGACCACGCCGCGCAAGATATCGGTCACGCACTGAAGTACGGTTCGTGTTGATATCGGACCGCGGTCGGCTATGCTGGCCGTGGGCGAGCGGGTTTACGCGAGATGCGTTGAAGCGCATCTCGCGCCCGCGAGCGACCGCACAGGGACGTGCGGGCTGGACGACCCGCCAGGGAGGGTTTCAGGAACGAGGCAAAGCGAAGTCGGTCGCCTACCATGCAATTCAAGGATTACTACGACGTCCTCGGCGTAAAGCCCGCCGCCAGTGAGGCGGAGATCAAGTCCGCCTATCGCAAGCTCGCGCGCAAGTACCATCCGGACGTGAGCAAGGAAGCCGGTGCCGAGGAAAAATTCAAGGGCGTGAACGAGGCTTACGAAGCGCTCAAGGATCCGGCCAAGCGCCGCGCCTACGATCAATTGCGCGCGCAAGGCTACCG
>JAICYA010000019.1 GCA_025934455.1 Rudaea sp. | reverse complement strand
GGTATGGTTGTTCACGGGCGTCGCCGCGTTCGCCATCGGTGCGGGCGTGATCGGGCTGCTGTTCGGCTGGCTCGGCGGCAGCGGCGGCGGGTTTGCCGGTGGCGGCGGATTCGGAGGCTGGAGCGGCGGTGGCTGGAGCAGCGGCAGTTCCGGCGGCGGATTCAGTGGTGGATTCAGCGGCGGCTCGTCCGGCGGATTCTCCGGCGGCGGCGCCTCGGGGAGTTGGTGAGATGGGCGCGTTACGCATGCTTCGCCACACATTCGCCGAAGGCAGCGCGCGCCGGAAATTTTCCGCGCCCGTCCTCGACACCATCCAGAAGGCGATCGCCGCTGGCGAACGCCGTCATTCCGGCCAGGTGATGTTCGCAGTGGAAGGCGCATTGCCGGTGCGCGACCTTGCGCGCGGACGCAGCGCGCGCGAACGTGCGCACGAAGTGTTCGCGCACCTGCGTGTCTGGGACACGCAGCACAACAGCGGCGTGCTGGTCTACGTGCTGCTCGCCGACCAAGCCATCGAAATCCTCGCCGATCGCGGCATCGCGGCGAAAGTCGGCGAGGCCGAATGGAAATCCATCGTCACGCAGATGCAGCAGCGTTTCGGCGCCGGCGAATTCGAGCGTGGCGCCGTCGAAGGCGTGGGCGCGGTCAATGACATCCTCGCCCGGCATTTTCCCGCCGACGGCGCGGTGCGCACGAACGAGCTGCCGGACCGGCCCGTGGTGCTTTGACGCGATCGTTCACCGGGCTGACGCTACAATCCAGGCTCGTCACGATGGAGCCAACCATGGGCACCAACACCTTCCATTTCCACCGCGTCCTGCGCGCCGCGCCCCAAGTCGTGTACAAGGCCTTCCTCGATGCCGATGCGCTGGCCAAATGGCTGCCGCCGAACGGCTTCGTCGGCAACGTGCACGCCATGGACGCGCGCGTCGGCGGCAGCTACCGCATGACGTTCCGCCATATCGCCAGCGGCGAGGCGCACACGTTCGGCGGCACCTACCTCGAACTCGTTCCCGGCGAGCGCATCCGCTACAACGACCGCTTCGACGATCCCAACCTGCCCGGTGAAATGCACGCGACCATCACGCTCAAGCGCGTCTCCTGCGGCTGCGACATCGAGATCGTGCAGGAAGGCGTGCCAGACGCGATCCCCGCCGAAATGTGCCATCTGGGTTGGCAGGATTCGCTGCGGCTGCTGGCGCTGCTGGTGGAAGCGGGTGCTTGAGCGTGGACACGCAGCACGCCGTGACTGCGATGCACGCCGCGGTGCGTTTATCGTCCCAAAAGGTTATACCACCGACAACGCATTCGGTGGTATAACTGCCGGCACGTCCGAGGAACCTCGCCATGCCGCTGTACCGCGAATTGCCCGTTGCCGCGCAGACCGCCTACGCCGAATTGTTCGAGATGACGCAGGCGGCGGAAGCCTCACGTTCACCCGCGGGCTTGTCCGGCAAGATCGCGTGGAAGACGATCAAGGACCGACGTTACGCGTATTGGGCGTTCAAGGAATTCGACGGGCGAAAGCGTGAGTATTACATCGGGCCGGAAGGTCCGGCGATCGCCGCGATCGAGGCCGCACGCGCGCGCGGCGCGCCCTCGCGCGAGGCCGTTGCGCGTCAGGCTGCCGTCGCGCTGGCGCAGGGCTGCGCGGCGACGCCGCCAAAGCACTTTCGCATCGTCAAGCGCTTTGCCGATTACCAGTTCTTCCGTGCCGGTGGGATTCTGGTCGGCACGCATGCGTTTCTCGCGCTCGGCAACCAGCTCGGCGTCGCCTGGGGTGGGGGCACGCGCACGCTCGACCTGGATTTCGCGCATCACGGCCCCGGTGGCAATGTTGCCGTGGCGCTGCCGGCCGATTTGCGCATCGACACACACGGTGCGCTGGAATCGCTGCAAGAAGGGTTCCTGCCCGCGCTCGGCGGCCCAAAGGGTTTGGCCAGTCAGTACATGAGCGAGCGTTCACCGGATTTGCGCGTCGATTTCATCACCCCGATGCGACGCAAGGCCGACCTGTTGGCTGCGCCCGATCTTGGCGTGGCACTGTCGCCGCTGAAGTTTCTCGACTATCTGATCGAATCCCCGGGGCAGGCGGTGCTGGTCGATCGCGCAGATGCATGCCTGGTCAACCTGCCCGATCCGGCACGCTACGGGCTGCACAAACTGATCGTTGCGGCGGAGCGGGGTCCAAAGAATCCGAAATATGGCAAGGACATTCTGCAGGCCCTGGCGCTGATCGAATGGCATCTGGAACGCGCGCCGCATGCCATCAAGGACGCTTGGCGTGAATTGATGCAGCGCGGCACGGGCTGGGTCAAACGTGCACGCCAGTCGCTGCGCGCGGCGCCGGCGGAGCAGCGCGAGTTGGTTGCAAGGTTCGAACGAAAGATCGGGTCGAAGTAAAGCGCTCAATTCAGATGCAAATTTCCCGGATCGATTAATGGCGCCTCGCACTGCGTGCCGCGGCACACGTAGACCACGCCGCCGGTGGCGTGCGTCTGCGCGGCCAGTGTGCCGGGCAGTTTTCCCGTGTCGCGCGAGATGAAATACGCGTCGCTACGGCGCAAATCCGCTGTGGCGAGTGCGGCGCGCCATTTCGATTCCTCGCCATCGCCGTCGAAGCGCACAATGGCGTGGGTGCGTGGATGCAGGAAATCGTTCAACGCGCGCAGCATGCTGCAACAAGCCTGCGGCATTTGTCGCATGTCCGCGTACCCGGCGCGCAACGCACGCTCTGCGGCGTCGAGATAACGCGTTTCGCCGACGAGATGGCCGAGGCGCAGCAGGGCGCGTGCGGCGACGCCGTTGCCGGACGGCAGCGCCTCGTCGGTGTAAGGTTTGGGCCGCTGGATCAATTTCTCGTGATCGTGTGCGGTAAAAAAGAATCCGCCGCGCTCGCGATCCTCGAAACGTTCGAGCAGGGCCTCGGCCAGAACGACCGCCCAGGCGATGTCGCGCTCCGACCAGCGGCATTGCAGCATTTCGAGCAATGAGTCCAGCAGCAGCGCATGGTCGTCGAGGTAGCCGGGAAAGCGCGGCCCATCGGCGCCGGCTTTTGCGAACAGACGTCCGTCGCGCCATGCCGTGTTGTATACATTATCCAGCGCATTTTCGGCCAGACCGAGCAACGGCGGCGCGCTCAGCATGCGCACCGAGCGCGCGATGCCGGAGATCGCGAGCGCATTCCAGGCGGTGAGGATCTTGTTGTCGAGCCCCGGGCGCACGCGCAATGCACGCGCGGTGAACAGTTTCGCACGCGCGCTGGAAACGCGCGCCTGCGCCGCATCGATTACGATGCCGAGCGCCGCGGCAACATCATCGAACGGCACGGCGACCACGGGATTCCACGCCTTGCCCTCGAAGTTCGGCGGGCGGTCAAATCCGTAATGGCGTTCGGCGGCGGCGAATTCGTCGGCCTCGAGCAGGGCGCGCACTTCGTCGCGCGACCAGACGTAGAACTTGCCTTCCTCATGTTCGGAGTCGGCGTCGAGTGCGGCGTAAAAACCGCCGGATTCCGCGGTCATCTCGCGCACGAGCCACGCGAGGATGCCGTGCGCGACATCGGCGCGATTGCGGTTGGCGTACAAGGGCAGCAATTGCGCATTGTCGTACAGCATCTTCTCGAAGTGCGGGATTTCCCAGCGCTCGTCCACGCTGTAGCGCGCGAAGCCGCCGCCGACCTGGTCGTGGATACCGCCGTCGGCCATGCGCGCGAGGGTGAATTCGACCTGTTCGGGTTTGCGAAGGTCGAGCATCAATTCCATTTCCGTGCAGTGCGGAAACTTCGGCGCGCCGCGATGGCCGCCGAATTCGGGATCGAAGCTCGCGTCGATCTGCGCCAGTGCGGCACGGATCGGCGCGTCGTTGAGCGTATCCGCCGTGGATTCGCCGCGGCCGTGATCGGCGAGAAATTCCGCCAACGCGGTGTTTTGCTCGCGCACCTCGCCGCGGCGTTCGCTCCACCAGCGCCGCACCTCGCGCAGCCCCTGCGCGAATGGCGGCATGCCGTAGCGCGGCTCGCGCGGGAAATACGTGCCGGCGTAGAACGGCAGGTGATCGTCCGGGGTCAGGAACACGGTCAGCGGCCAGCCGCCCCCGCGCCGGGTCAGGGCCTGGTGCGCGAGCTGGTAGATGCGGTCGAGGTCGGGCCGTTCCTCCCTGTCCACTTTTATACAGATGAACAATTCGTTCATCAGCGCGGCTGTGCCTACGTCCTCGAAACTCTCGTGCGCCATCACGTGGCACCAGTGGCAGGCGCTGTAGCCGATGGACAACAGGATCGGTTTCTCCTGCGCGCGCGCGGTCGCGAGCGCCGCGTCGCACCATGGCCACCAATCGACGGGGTTGTTCGCGTGCTGGCGCAGGTAGGGACTGGATTCTTTGGCGAGGCGGTTCATGCAGTCAGGGTAACCCTAAATCGGAAGGTTAAGAATATGCCGGCGCGGGCGGCAGCCGATCCGGTAAACTCGCGCCTTTGATCGACGCCTCTACGCGCATGATTTTCTTCGACGACATCAATTCCATCGCGTTTTCCATCGGCCCGCTGGCCGTGCACTGGTACGGCCTGATGTACCTCGGCGGCTTCCTCGGCGGCTGGTGGCTGGGCAACCATCGCTTGAAATACGGGCGCTTGCCGGCAAGCGAGCAGGCGTTCTCCGACCTTGCGTTCTACGTGATGCTGGGCGTCATCGTTGGCGGGCGCATCTGGTACATGCTCTCGTACATTTCGCCGGACTGGATCTGGCACGATCCGCTCGCGCTGTTCCGGGTCTGGGACGGCGGCATGTCCTTCCACGGCGGCCTGATGGGCGTGCTCGCCGCCGGCTGGTGGTGGTCGCGGCGCAACCAGATCCACTTCTTCGACACCATCGACTTCGTCGCGCCGCTGGTGCCGATTGGCCTCGGCCTCGGCCGTATCGGCAACTTCATCAACGGCGAACTGTGGGGCAAATACACCGGCGCCGATTGGGGCGTGATCTATCCGCGCGCGCTGGAATCGCTGGGCAAGTCGACGGCGGAAATGCACCAGATGTTTCTTGCCGGCCAGCTCAACCACGAAGCGCGGCATCCGTCGGAGCTGTACGAATTCGCACTCGAAGGCGTGGTCATGTTCATCGTGTTGTGGCTGTTTTCGCGCAAGCCGCGGCCGCGTTACGCGGTGTCGGGCCTGTTCGCGTTGATGTACGGCGTGTTCCGCTTCGCCGTGGAATTCCTGCGCCTGCCCGATCCGCAGCTGGGTTATCTCGCCTTCGGCTGGCTGACGATGGGGCAGGTGCAATCGATTCCGCTGATCGTGATCGGCGTCGTGCTGATGTGGATGTCGCGGCGCGCGCCGACGTTGCCGCTCGCCAAGGCCGCCGCCTGATGCGCCAGTATCTCGACCTGCTGCGCGACGTGCTGGACAACGGCACGGAAAAATCCGACCGCACCGGCATCGGCACGCGCTCACTGTTCGGCCGGCAAATTCGTTTCGATCTTGGTGACGGCTTCCCGCTGGTCACGACCAAGAAGCTGCACACCAAATCCATTGTGCATGAATTGCTGTGGTTCCTGCGCGGCGAAACGAACATCGCCTACCTGAAGCAAAACGGCGTATCGATCTGGAACGAATGGGCCGATGCCGACGGCAACCTCGGTCCGATCTACGGCAAGCAGTGGCGAAGCTGGCAGGGCGCGGACGGCAAGACCATCGACCAGATCGCCTGGCTGATCGACGAGATCAAACGCAATCCCGATTCGCGGCGCCTCGTGGTCAATGCCTGGAACGTGGCCGAATTGCCGAAGATGGCGCTCGCGCCGTGTCACTGCCTGTTCCAGTTCCATGTCGCCCATGGAAGGCTGTCGTGCCAGTTGTACCAGCGCTCGGCGGACGTCTTCCTCGGCGTGCCGTTCAACATCGCCAGCTACGCGCTGTTGACGCACCTGATCGCGCAGGTCTGCGATCTCGCACCCGGCGATTTCGTGCACAGCTTCGGCGACGTGCATTTGTACAACAATCACGTCGAACAGGCGCGCACGCAACTTGCGCGCGAACCGTTGCCGCTGCCGACACTGAAGTTGAACCCGGATGTGAAGTCGATCTTCGATTTCCGCTACGAGGACATCATCATCGACGGTTACCAATCGCACCCGGCGATAAAAGCTCCGGTCGCCGTGTGAGCGACATCTCCCTCATCGCCGCGCTGGATCGTAACCGCGCCATCGGTCGCGACGGTGCGATGCCGTGGCATCTTCCCGACGATCTGAAGCGATTCAAGGCGCTGACGTTTGGCAAGCCGGTCCTGATGGGGCGCAAGACGGCGCTGGCGATTGGCCGAGCCTTGCCGGGACGGCGCAATCTGGTGCTGACGCGCAGCGGTGCTGCGCCGTTCACGGATCAGGAAAGCGTGGCCTCGCTGGATGCGGCCATCGCTGCGACGGGCGATGCGGAACTGTGCGTGATCGGTGGCGGCGAGGTTTACGCGCTGGCCCTGCCGCGCGCGACGCGCCTGTATCTGACCCAGGTGGATTGTGCCGCCGAGAATGCCGATGCGTTTTTTCCGGGTGTGGATTGGTCGCGATGGCACGAGGTAGCGCGCACGCACCACGCCGCGGATGCGCGTCACGAATATGCCTTCGATTTCGTCGACTACGCGCTCGCCGCTGCGTCTTCGTAATCGGCGGTTTGGGTGACGTCGCCCGCGCGCACGAAACCGCGCGCATTGGCGATCGCCGTGATTGAGGCTGCCATCGCGATGTTCGCGACCAGCGCGATCAAGCCGATGTAGACGCCGCCGAGTTCCGGCAATGTGAATATCGGCTTCATGCCGACGCTGGCCGACAGTGCCGTGCCGAGTGTCATGCCGAAGGCCCAGCCGGCCAGCAGGGCGCCGCCGCGGAACCAGCGCGTGAACAGGCCGAATGCGATCGCCGGGAAAATCTGCGCAATCCAGATGCCGCCGAGCAGTTGCAGGTTGATCGCGTATTCCAGCGGCAGGAACACGACGAAGGCGAGTGCGCCGAACTTGACCGCGAGTGAGGTGATCTTGGCGACCGTGGATTCGCGCTGTGCGCTCATGTCGCGTTCGACGAACGGCCGCCAGATGTTGCGCGTGACCAGGTTCGCCGCGCCGATCGACATGATCGCCGCCGGTACCAGCGCGCCGAGCGCGATCGCCGCGTAGCAGAATCCGGCGAACCATTCCGGGAAACTCTGCGCGATCAGCGCCGGTACCACCGCGGTGCCTTTCGCCGGCACGTTTGCGCCGATCGCCATGTAGCCCATCAACGCGATCAGGCCGAGCATGATGCTATATACCGGCAGCACGATGGCGTTGCGCCGCAACGTGTTCGCGTTCGACGCGGCGAGCATGCCGGTGGCGGCGTGCGGATACAGGAACAGCGCCAGCGCCGAGCCGAGTGCGAGGCTGGCGAACGGCATCGCCTGGCCCGGATGCAGCAGGATGCCGGCACTGCCGCCTTTCGCCGCGAACGCACGATCGGCGGCGGCGAACACGGCGCCGTAGCCGCCAAGCTTCGCCGGCACGATGATGACGGCCGCGATCACGAACACATAGATCATCGTGTCCTTGACGAAGGCAATCATGGCCGGTGCGCGCAGGCCGCTTGTATACGTGTATACTGCGAGCACGACGAACGCCACGACCAGCGCGATCTCCGCGCCCTGGCGCACGCCGCCGAAACCCATCGCCTCGAACACCACCTGCATGCCGACCAGTTGCAGCGCGATGTAGGGCAGGGTCGCGAGCACGCCGGTCAGCGCCACCGCGAGCGCGAGCCAGCGATTGGCATAGCGGCCTTGCGCGAAGTCGGCCATGGTCAGCCAGCCGTGGCGATGGCAGACGTTCCACAGCCGCGGCGCGAACGCGTAGAAAATCGGGTACGCGATGATGGTGTAGGGCAGGGCGAAGAACCCGTAGGCGCCGGTGGCGTAGACCAGTGCCGGCACGGCGATCACTGTATACGCGGTATACAAATCCCCGCCGAGCAGGAACCAGGTTACCGCCGTGCCGAAGCGGCGTCCGCCCAGGCCCCATTCGTGCAACTGGTTCAAGTCCCCCGTGCGCCAGCGTGCGGCTGCGAAACCGAGCACGGTTACCAGCGCGAAGAAGAAGACGAAGACGCTCCAGGCCGTCCAGTGCACCGCGCCGGTCATGGGCGCCGGCCCCGATGCACGAACCACATCAGCGGCGGCAGCGCCAGCAGCCATGCAAACAGGTACCAGTAGAAGAACGGAAAGCCGAACAGGCGGGGCTCGTGGGCGTCGTACAGCGGCACGATCAGGGTTCCGATGAAGGGCAAACCGAGCAGCCACAGGCGCCGATTCATAACCACTTTGCCCGTTTCAGCAGGACATACAAAAGTATACAAAGCGCGGCCGTGGCGCCGAACGTGATCGGATAGGCGTGTGCCGCGCCCAGTTCGGGCATGTCGTGGAAGTTCATGCCGTACCAACTTGCGATCATCATCGGCGCGGTCAGCAGCAAGCCCCAGCCGGCAATGCGCTTGAACGCCTCGTTCTGTGCCACGCCGACCAAGGCCAGGTTCACGTCCATCGCCGAAGTGAGCATCTCGCGGATCATGCCGGCGGTCTCGTTGATGCGCGCGGCATGGTCGGCGACGTCGCGGAAATACGGCCGCACCTCGTCGCGGATCAGTCCCGGATACAGGCGCACGAGCTGGCTGAGGATATCCTGTAGTGGCGTCATCGCCAGTTGCAGGCGCACGAGCTGCTTCTTCAATTCGTACAACTGCATGATGGTGCGGCGGTGGTAATCGCCGGCCAACACCGCGTGTTCGAGCGCGTTGATGCGGGTCTGGAACGCATCGACGATCGGAAAATAATTGTCGACGACGAAATCGAGCACGGCGTACAGCGCGTAGCTCGGTCCGAGCGCGAGCAGATCGGGCGCCGACTCGCACTTGTTGCGCGCCGGCACGTAGCTGGCCGACGCTCCGTGGCGGATGCTGACCAGGTAATTGCGGCCGAGGAACAGGTGCGTCTCGCCGAGGTCGACCTTGTCGTGCGCCATTTGCGCGGTGTGCACGGCGACGAACAGCGAATCGCCGTAGGCTTCGAGCTTGGTGCGTTGATGTGCGCGGTGCGCGTCCTCGATCGCGAGCGGATGCAGGCCGAACTGCTTCTGCATGTGCTGGAGCAGCACCTCGTCCGGCTCATGCAGGCCGACCCAGACGAACACCTTGGGATTCTTCAGCGCCGCATCGATGCCGTCCAGCGCGATCGTGCGTGGCGCGCCGTCGCCATAGGCGACGCAGTTGACCAGCATCGGTGCGGCGGCAGTTTCGGGCGTGGCGGGGCTGGTCGGCATGCGCGGATGATGCCGGAGCGGTGGAAGAGGGGCAATGGGTGCGCGACTAGATGCGCCGCCAATTCATGCCCGCTGCCAGCGCCGCGTGGACCGGCAGCAACAGCGCGATCCAGAAGCGGTTGTCCTGCGCGAACGAAGGATAGATTTTCAGGAAGAACTCGAACGCGGCGAGGAAGGCGATGAGGAAACTCGTCGCCTTGACGAAGCGCGATGGCTGCCAGCGCGCGCGTGCACTGGCGATCCATGCGGGAACTAAAAGTATACAAAGCGGATTCAGCAGCAGGATGTTCTCGTTGTGCCAGGCGGCGACGTGATCGGTGAGCGTCCACAGGCCGATCAGGACGAGTCCGGCGCTGCCGCAGACGAAGGCGATCAGACTCGCGCTGGCGGCGAAGGTCGCGCGCGCCCACGCGCGTTCGCGCCGGCGTGCGAGCGCGAGCAGGCCGAGTCCGGAAAGAATTCCGATGCCCAGCGCCTGCCAGAACCAGTTCGACGGATATTCAGGCGGCTCGGGCAGGTTGCCGGGATAGATCACGGTTTTGCGCGCGACCAGCGGCACGAGATTGCCGCCCGCATCGCGCACTTTCACGTCGCGCAGGTAGCGCATGAATTCCATCGGCACGAAACTCTCGGCCCAGTACGACAGCCGCTTGTCGGCAAACGGGCCAAGGCCTGCGTCCATCAGCACCATGAGTAATGGCTCCGGACGCATCAGACGCATGGTGTCCATGCGGTAGGTGAAGCCGCGCGAGGGCGCAATGAGCTGGTCGTGGATCGCGCCGCCAAGCGCCCCGTCGAGCGCGTCGCGCACGCGTGTGGCGCAGTTGGCGGTGAAATAGTCGTAACGGTACTGCGCGTTTTCCGGACGCGTGTTCCACTCAAGATAAGTGAATAATTTGTAGCGCTGGGATGGTGTGAGGTTCAAGTCCTGCTGCACGATCCAGCGCCCTTCGCTGCGATACAGCGGAAACTCGCTGGCCGGATCGTCCACGTCGATGCGATAGAGCATGCGTCCGCGGGCGAAGTTGAGGAAGAAATCCTTCTGCGCGAAATCGAACATGCCGTAGTTGTACAGGCGCTGCGTGCCGTTGGCGCGGTCGCGGATCAGGATGGCGTTGTGGCCGAAGCGTTCCCACACCTCGGTACCCGGGCCGAACGTGACCAGGGCGACGTCGAGGTCGGTGCCGGGTTCGGGAGTGGGTGCGGGCTGGCCGGTCGCAAAAAGTGGAAAAAGCAGCAAAATGCACAAAAACACGGACCTTCTCCCCCGAGTGCGCTTGGGGGAGAGGAGGTGTTGCGGCTCAGGCGTCATGCACCCGCACCGAGAATTGCTGTACCCGCCTTGCATCCGCGCGCGTGACGCGGAACGCGAAGCCACCGAGCACGGTTTCTTCGCCGGGTTCGGGCAGGTGGCCGAACTCGTCGGTGATCATGCCGCCGACGGTATCGAAATCCTCGTCCGGGAACGCGCTGCCCAGGCGCGCGTTGAAATCCGCGATCGGCGTCAGCGCATTGACCAGGAAACTGCCGTCGGCCTGCGCCTGGATCAGTTTCTTGCGCGCGGGATCTTCCTCGTCGTGCTCGTCGTCGATCTCGCCGACGATTTCCTCGAGCACGTCCTCGATGGTGACCAGGCCCGCGACGCCGCCGTATTCGTCGACGACGATGGCCATGTGGTTGCGCGACAGGCGGAATTCCTTGAGCAGGATGTCCAGGCGCTTGGATTCGGGAATCATCGTCACCGGCCGCAACAGGCCGCGGATGTTGCACGGCGTATCCTTGCCGGCAAAGCATTTGAGCAGGTCCTTGGCGAGCAGGATGCCGATGATGTCGTCGCCATCCTCGTCGTGGACGGGGAAACGCGAATGCCCGGATTCGATCACCCGGCGCAGGATTTCCTCGAGCGACGCGTCGGCCGGCAGCGCCACGATTTGTCCGCGCGGCACCATGACGTCGGCGACGGTGAGGTCGGAAACCTCGATCGCGCCTTCGACCATGGACAGGGTGTCGTCGGATAACAGGCCGTTCGTGCGCGCGTCGCGCAATTCCTCGAGCAGCTCGTCGATGTTGCGGGGTTCGCCGGAAACCAGTTGGCCGATGCGTCCCAGCCAGGACCGAGCCGGCTGCGGACTAGGGTGATCCTCGTTCATTACATTGCGTGCAAAGCCCTCACGGGCGGTCGCCTAGTGTAGCCGATGGCGCGATTTCCGTAATATATCTAGCTAGATCAATATTTTATGCGAGCCTGACGGAATCATTCGTAGGGGTTGCGGATACCTAATCCGGCCAGGATGCGGATTTCCAGGGCCTCCATGCGCCGGGCCTCGGCGGGCGCGTCGTGATCGTGGCCGAGCAGATGCAGTACGCCGTGGATGGTCAGGTGCGCCCAGTGCTCGCGCGGGCGCTTGCCCTGTTCGGCGGCCTCGCGGGCGACAACCGGCGCGCAAATCACCAGGTCCCCGAGCAAGCGGGCCGATTTTGATCGCTGCGCCGCGCCCGGGGCCGGTTCCCAGGGGAAACTCAGTACGTTGGTGGGGTAGTCCTTGTGCCGATACTGCCGATTGAAGCGTCGACCGGCGTTCGCATCGACGATCAGCAAGTTCACCTGCGCGCTTCGGGGCAGGCGCGGAATGGCGGCTATCCAGGTCTGAAAGGAATGTTTCGTCGGCACGCCGCTGCGTCCGGCTTCGTTGCGCAGGAATAACCCGGCGCTCATGCATTTTTTCCTTCGTTTTCGCGCTTTTCATAAGCGCGCACGATCTTCTGCACCAGCGGATGGCGCACGACATCCTTGGCGGTGAAGAACGTGAAGCTCACGCCGTCGACATCGCGCAGCACCTCGATCGCGTCGCGCAGTCCGGACTTGATGTGCTTGGGCAGGTCGATCTGGGTCACGTCGCCGGTGACGACCATCTTCGAGCCGAAGCCGAGCCGCGTCAGGAACATCTGCATCTGCTCCGGCGAGGTGTTCTGCGCCTCGTCGAGGATGACGAAGCTGTCGTTCAGGG
>JAICYA010000164.1 GCA_025934455.1 Rudaea sp. | reverse complement strand
GCTGCATCTGACCAGCTTCGTGATTGCGTCACGCGAAGCGCGCGCGTACATGGATCGCAACTGCCTCGCCGGGAAAGGCTGGATGAGCGATGCGTGGTGGAAGCCGGCATTGCAATCCGGTCGCATTGCCATCGAGAACCACAGCTTCGACCACAACCACGCGGCGATTCCATTGCCCGGCATCGACGGCATGGAACGCGGCACTTTCCTGCCGGTCGACAACCGCAAGCGTGCGGATGCCGAAATCGCCGATGCCGCACGCGCGATCAATGCAGTCATCGCACCGGCGCGCACGTCGATGTTCTGCTATCCGTACAGCCACGTCAACGACTATCTGCGCACCGATTATTTCCCGCGCCTCGAACACGAACACGGCATGCGTGCCGCGTTCGGCGATGGCGCGACACCCGTTGCCGAATCCAGCGACCGCTGGAACCTGCCGCGCTACATCTGTGGCTGGCACTGGAAATCGCCGCAGGAGTTGCGCGCGATCCTAGAGCAGGCCACGCGCTAGAAGGGCCCCAGCGCCTGCGCCATCGCGACAAGTCCGCGCTTGAGTTGATCGTTGATCGGCTTGTGCCAGTGCACGAGCAACTTGTCGTGCCCGGTCGGCTCGAAACCTGCGGAAAGATCGACTTCCCAGGCGCGCGCATCGCCGCAATAGCCGAAATACGCATCGCAGGAATCCGCAAAACGCTCGAAGCCATAACGCAGCAGTTGTGCCATCGCGCCGCCGCTCGCCGTCAACGCGGTTTTTTGCGCGTCGTCCAGATGCGCGAACGCGCCGCCGTCCGTGCAGCAACCGCCGACCAGCATCACGTTGCCGAACGGCATGAACTTCGCGTACGACATCGGTGCCAATAGTCCGTCGGCGCGGCGCACGAAGGCGACGATGTCGTGCTTCCAGTCCGGAATCGGGTGGCCGAACTTGCGCTGGAACAAATCGCCGACGATCGGTTGCGGATCGTCGATTGCGGAAATCAGCAGGAAGTCGGGTTTTGCGGGAAGCGGCATCGTTTTCCCCTCAGAATGGCACGAAAGCATTGGCTTTTTCGACCATGTGCCCACGACGACGCGCATCGACGTCTCGCGTCCAGTACACGAGCAGGCGCTCGTGCGCGGTCGACTGGAAACCGACGGCACGATCCACGCGTTCGGCCAACGTGTCGCCGCAATAACCAAAGATCGCGGCAAAGCGCGGCGCGAAATGCCGCACCGACCACGCCAACACATGATGGTACAGGCCGCCGGCCGCATGCACCGCCGCACGCTGGTCATTCGTCATTCGACGCAGCATGCGGTTGTCCACGCTGGCGCCTCCGCCCAGAAGAATGTCGCCGCAATCGGTGAAGTGCACGTAGCACAGTGGAACCGTGCCGCCCTGGTCGCGATGGTATGCGGCCACATGATGCGGAAATTTCGGCAGCGCGCGCTGATATTTGCGCTGGAACAAAGGCTCCAGCGCCGCTGGCGCGTCTTCGGTTTCGCGCACGTCGATGAAGTCTTCGATCTTCATGTGCCGATCTTGCCGGAATTGCGCACGCCGTGCGGCACATGCCCCGTTGCCACGTGCTGGCGCGCGGATTCGACGTTGGCGTGCGAATCGTCGAAGAAGATATCGGCACCGAAGGTTTGCAGGAACGGACCCTTGTCGCGGCCGCCGAGGAACAATGCTTCGTCCAGGCGCACGCCCCAACTGCGCAAGGTGAGGATCACGCGCTTGTGCGCGGGCGCCGAACGCGCGGTGACGAGTGCGGTGCGGATCGGCGAGTCGTCCCCCGCCGGGAACGCGGCCTGCAGGCGGTGCAGTGCGGCGAGAAACCCGCGAAACGGCCCGCCGGACAGCGGCTTGTCCGCGTTTTCCACTTCGTTGCGATGGAAGGCCTCGATGCCCTGCTCCTGCGAGACACGTTCGGATTCGTCGCCGAAGATGACCGCATCGCCGTCGAAGGCGATGCGCAACTGGTCCGATGCCGCGACCGGCGCCTTGGACGGCAGGATTGTCGCCGCGGCGATCCCGGCGGCCAGCGCCGCCGCGACGCTCTCGGGATTGGCCGACAGGAACAACTGTGCGCCGAACGAGTTCACGTAGGGCGAGGTGGACGCGCCACCGGTGAACACGGCACGGGCGATCTGCAGGCCGTAATGCTCGATGGAATTGAAGATGCGCAACCCGGTATCGGCGGAATTGCGCGACAGCAGGATCACTTCCACGCGCGGCTCCGGAGCGCCAATGTTCAGGCGCAACAGCTTGCGAACCAGCGGAAACGCGATTCCCGGCGCGAGCAAATCGTTCTCGCGCGACATCTGGAATTCGCGGTAGGCCTCGAGACCCTCGTTCTCGAACAGCGCATGACTCTCGCCCAGGTCGAACAGCGCGCGCGAGGAGATTGCGACGATCAGGCGATCGCCGGCCGGCGTATCGCCCTCAATACGCGAACTGTTCATTGAGTATCCGATCCTCCAGGTTGTGCTCCGGATCGAACAGCAAGGTCACGGTCTTCTCGCGCGATTCGCGGATTGTCACCTCGACCACATCGCGCACCTCATGCGAGTCGGCGGTGGCGCTGACCGGGCGCTTGTAGGGATCGAGGATCTCGAATTTCACTTCGGTGCCGGCGCGCAGGATTGCGCCGCGCCAGCGCCGCGGCCGGAACGGGCTGATCGGCGTCATCGCCAGTACGTCAGCGCCGAGCGGCAGGATCGGTCCATGCGCGGAGAGGTTGTAGGCGGTCGAACCCGCCGACGTGCACAGCAGCACGCCGTCGCACATCAGCTCGTCGATCTTCACGACGCCGTTGAGATAGACGCGGATATGCGCTGCCTGCTTGGTCTGGCGCAGCAACGAGACTTCGTTAAACGCAAGTGCGGTGGTGCTTGCGCCGGATTCACCGACGGTTTCCATCACCAGCGGCCGCAAGGGCGCCGGTTGCGCGCGCGCGAGGCGCTCGCACAATTCTTCGGGACGGAACTGGTTCATCAGGAAGCCGACGGTGCCGAGCTTCATGCCGAACACCGGTTTGTCCAGCGCGAGATAGCGGTGCAGCGTGCGCAGCATGAAGCCGTCGCCGCCAAGCGCCACGATCACGTCAGCCTGCTCCACCGGCGACTCGCCGTAACGCGCACGCAGGTCGGCCAGCGCGGCTTGCGCTTCCTCGGTCTTGCTGGCGGCGAAGGCGATGGCGGTTGTCATGCGCCGTTTATCCACCCGCCTGCACCAGTTGCGCGAGCCGGCGCACGGCAACCGATACGATCGGATAGTCGGCGACAAGTTGGCTGCGCATGTCGGCGAACATACCCAGGGTGAACTTCAGTGCCGGGTCGTCGCGGTTGAGCCAGGTTTCGACCAGTTCCGCGCCGTTGCCATTGCCGCCATGCTCGATGACCTGCACGGTCAGCGCGCGGTGCTGGCTGTACAACTCGTCGCGCAGGCTGCCGCGCGCGTGGGCGTGCCAACGCGACTCGACCGGCAGGCTCTCGATCCTGTCCATGAGCCAGGACAGGTGCAACGCCTCGCCAAGCGCGAAATACACCTCGGCGGCGCGCTCGACCTGCAGTTTGTGCTCGGCCGCGACGTGGATGATGTCCAGGCCCGAGCCGGGCGTCGGCAGCACGGCCAGATCGGCCGCGAGGCCGTCCGGGAAACCGGCATCCAGCCAGCGCTGCTTGTCGGCGTCGTAGCGCTGCTTCTCGCGCGGCGTGATCGCTTCGACCAAGTGTCCGCGCAGGTCGCGCATGCCCTGGTGGTAACGATCCACCGCGGCGGCGATGTCCAGCGTGGCGTCGGAGTGGTTGAGCACCCAGCGCGTGGAACCGCGCAGCGCATTCCAGATGACCAGCAGCGCGTCGATCTGCGTGTTGCCATCGACCTTGCCATCGAGCGCCTCGATGCCCGCCCACAGCGCGCGCGCATCGAACACTTCGCGCGCGATGTTGTAGGCGCGCGCCACCTGTGCCGGCGTCTTGCCGGTGTCCTCGCCCATGCGCAGCACGAACGTGGCGCCCATGCGGTTGACCATCGAATTGGTCACCGCGGTGGCGATGATCTCGCGCTTGAGGCGATGGCGCTCCATGTGCGGCGCGTATTTTTCCTGCAGCGGTGTCGGGAAATAACGGCGCAGTTCCTTGGACAGGTACGCATCTTCCGGCACGTCGGATTCGAGCAGTTGCTGGAACAGCACGATCTTGGAGTACGACAGCAGGATCGCCAGCTCCGGTCGCGTCAGGCCCAGGCCGCGTGCCTTGCGCTCGGCGAACTCGGCATCCGTGGGCAGGTATTCGATCTGGCGGTCGAGCAGGCCCTGGGCTTCCAACGTGCGGATGAAATGCTGCTTGGCGCCGATGCGCGCCACCGACATGCGCTCCATCAGGCTGATCGCCTGGTTCTGGCGGTAATTGTCGAGCAGGACCAGGCGCGCGACTTCGTCGGTCATCGCCGCGATCTCTGCGTTGCGCGTGTCGTAGGTCAATTCGCCGCGCTGTACTGCGTCGCCGAGCAGGATCTTGATGTTGACCTCGTGGTCGGAGGTATCCACACCAGCGGAGTTGTCGATGAAGTCGGTGTTAAGCAACACGCCATTGAGCGCGGCCTCGATGCGGCCGCGCTGGGTGCAGCCGAGGTTGCCACCCTCACCCACCAGCTTGCAGCGCAATTCGCGGCCGTTGAGCCGGATCGCGTTGTTGGCGCGGTCGCCGACGTCGGCGCTGGTTTCACTTTCGGCCTTGACGTAGGTGCCGATGCCGCCGTTCCAGAGCAGGTCGACCGGCGCCTTGAGGATCGCGCGCTTGAGGTCGTTCGGCGACAGCGACTCGACCCCCGCATCGATGCCGAGCGCCTCGCGCACCGGTGCGGACACCGGGATCGCCTTCGCGCTGAGCGGATAGATGCCGCCACCAGTGCTGATCAGCTTGGCGTCGTAGTCGGCCCAGGATGAGCGCGGCAGCTTGAACATGCGCTCGCGTTCGGCGAAGGACTTCGCCGCATCGGGATTGGGGTCGAGGAAAATGTGGCGGTGATCGAAGGCGGCGACGAGGCGCGTATGCCGCGACAGCAGCATGCCGTTGCCGAACACGTCGCCGGACATGTCGCCGATGCCAACGCAGGTGAAATCCTCGGACTGGCAATCGCGGCCCAGCGCGCGGAAATGGCGCTTGACCGATTCCCAGCCGCCCTTGGCGGTGATGCCCATCGCCTTGTGGTCGTAGCCGACCGAACCGCCCGAGGCGAATGCGTCGCCGAGCCAGAAGCCGTGTTCGCCGGAAATCGCGTTGGCGATGTCCGAGAACGTCGCCGTGCCTTTGTCCGCGGCGACGACGAGATAGGGATCGTCGCCGTCGTGGCGCACGCAGTTCTGCGGATGCACGACCTTGCCGTCGACCAGGTTGTCGGTGATG
>JAICYA010000324.1 GCA_025934455.1 Rudaea sp. | reverse complement strand
TGGCACGATTCAGGTACAAGTTCGCCGTGACCGTCAGCCCGCGGAAATGCGGCGCCACGTGCGGCATGAATTCAACCGGCAGGCCGAGTTGGAAGCTGGCCTCTTTCTCGTGTGTGTGGCCGGTGAGCGCATACGGCATCAGGTTGTCGCGCAGCTTGTCAGGATCGTTCTTATCCGATGGCGTGGTGCCGGCGCCGGAATAACCGGAGATGCCGAAACACACCGGTGGCGCTGCGAGCAGACCCTTCAGGGGCGCGATGGAAAGCTGCATCGCCGTGGCGTAGCAACCGGGATTGCTGACGCGTCGTTGTCCGCGCCAATGCTCGCGCGTCAATTCCGGCAGGCCGTAGTACCAGGACTGGTCGAAGCGATAGTCGGCGGAAAGATCGAGGATCAAGGCTTGCGGCGCGGATGCCTCGATGGCCTGGACGTAGGGCGCCGCCTTGCCATTGGGCAGCGCCAGTATCACCACGTCGGCGCGCTTTTCCGCCGCTCCCGCCGGGTCGGGATTCTCGTAGCGCAACGCGCCGGTGTACGCGTCGCTGTGCTCGCTGACGCACTGGCCGTCGAGTTCGCGCGAGCCAACAAAAGCCAGCTCCAGCGCCGGATGCGGTGCGATCAGGCGGATCAGTTCCGCACCGGTGTGACCCCTTGCCCCGACGATGCCGATTCGTTGCCTGCTCATGCGTCCACCAGCGTCGGTTCGCGTTGCGCACAATGCACGACGCAGCGCTCGATGGCGTCGAAGTCGGCGCCGAGTCCGTACCAGAACGCGCGCCAGCGTTCCTGGCGGACGCAGCCGTCGGCCTGCTCGTGATAGAACGCATTGATGCCGTTGCCGTGGCGCGAACGCCAGAACAGCTGCGGATTCTCCTCGCGCATCACCAGCCACACCGCGCGACCCAGGCCCTCGCCCTGCGCGTCGTCGAGCACGGCGAACTTGTCCAGGTACGGAAAGCCGTCCTGCATCGTCAAGATCATTGCGGCGCGATAATTTTCGCTGATGTAGACGCGAAACGGCTGCGTGCGCTCGAAGTAATCCGCCACCAGCTTGCGGCCGAAGCTTGACTCGATCAGCGTGCGCAGGTGCTCGCGATCGACGCCATCCCACGATGCGAAGCGCAGCACTTTTTCGCCGCGCCGCACCAGCGTCCCCGAACCCTTGTGCGTGAACAGTTCCTTGGCCAATTCCGACGGTCGCGTGATCGACACCGAAGACATGAGCGGAAGATCGTTCAACAAATCGGCGATCTGTTCGATCTTCAGGCGCATGCCGCCGCTGACCCACGATTGCGACATCAGATGTTCGTATTCGGTGCTGAGGTTGATCGAATCGATCACCCGGCCCGCGTCATCCAGCAGACCGCCGGTGCCGGTAAGGAACACGATCTTGTACGGCTGTAGCACGCGCACCAATTCGTTGGCGGCGACATCGGCGTTGATGTTCAGTATCTGGCCCACGTCGGTTTCGCCGAGGCTGGCGATCACCGGTATTGAGTTCGCACGCAGGCTGGCTTCGATCGGTGCGAGATCGATGCGCTCCACCTTGCCGACTAGTCCCAGGGCATCGCGGTCGAGATAGTTGGCCATGAACACGCCCGACGGTATCGCGGTGGCGCGGGTGTCCATCGCCTGCAGCGCTTCCACCAGTTTCAGGTTCTGCTGCACGAATACGCGGCGCACGATACCCAGCGCCTTCGGCGAGGTCACGCGCAGTCCGCCCACGGTCTGTTTCTCGATGCCCGCGGCGGACATCTCCTCGTCGAGCTGCGGGCCGGCGCCGTGGATCACGATCGGCGTCAATCCGACCTGCTGCAGGAACGTCAGCGACGAGGCCAGATCGGCCAACTCGTCGCGCAGTACCGCGCCGCCAACCTTGACCACGGCGAAGCGCTTGGCGTCGAGCTGCGAGAAGCGTTTCAGGTAGGCCTGGATTTCCTTCGCGCTGCCCATCGCCGAGAGCAGGCGCACGATGGTCTTGCGGGTGTGCTTATGCGTTTCCATGGTTGACGATCCGGTAAATGTTCTCGGCGTATCGCTGCAATTGGTCGAGCGCCACCCATTCATCCGCGCTGTGCGCCTGGGCGATGTCGCCGGGACCGTAGACGAGCGCGGTGTAGCCGGCTTGCGAGAACAGCGCGGCCTCGGTCCAGAAATCGACCGCGTTGCCGACGGGAATATCGAGTGCGTCGGCGACGTCGCGCGCAGCGAGGCGGCGTACCTCGGCTTGAACACCGTTATCGTCCAAATCAGCACCCGTCGGCAACGCCGGGCCGCGAAAGGTTTCGCTGAACTCGGCCGGCTCGACTTCGGCGAAGCCGTGGAAGGTCGCGAGCAGGCCATCGACATCCATCGACGGCAACGGCCGAAAACCGAAGCGCAGCTCCGCCGCCGGCGCGACCATGTTCGCCTTGATGCCGCCGTCGATGCGACCGATGTTGAAGCGCAGGCCGGTCAGGCCGCCGAAACGCGCATGCATGAGCGAATCGACGTGATCGAGCGCACGGCTGCTCCAGCGCACGGCCTGGTGCAGCGCGCTGTCGTTCGCCGTCTGTTCTTCGGATGCGTGGCCGGCCCGGCCGGCAAAACGCATCAACACCGAGCTGATGCCGCGATGCGCGAGCACGGCTTCACACTTCGTCGGCTCGGCCACGATCACGGCATCGAACGGTTTTTCCTGTGCAAGGAACGCCGCGATGCAGCGCGCGTCGTTCGCTTCCTCGTCGGTGGTGAACAGCAAGGCGGCATCGCCGCCGCTGGCTAGCGCGGCGGCGAGCAACGCAGCGGCGGCACCCTTGATGTCGCAGGCGCCGAGGCCAACGGCACGTTCGCCGGTCACGCGCAGCGCAAGCGGATTTGCGCTCCAAGACGGCGAATCCGGCACCGTATCGAGGTGCACGTTGAACAGGATCTTCGGCTTGCCACGCACGGCGAGCAGCGACACCGCGCCG
>JAICYA010000319.1 GCA_025934455.1 Rudaea sp. | reverse complement strand
GCTCAGGATGGCAACCGATTCGGATGCTGGCGCCTTGAGCGTCGGGTCGATGTTGGTCTCGCCCTTCTTCGGCCGGTCGAACTTGAAGTTCACGCCACGCAAATCGATGACCACGTTCTGCGGCGGCGGCGGGGGCGGTGCTACCGGAGGCGGCGGTGGCGGGGGCGTTGCCGGCGGCAGCGGAGCCGGCGATCCGCTGCCGAACTTGAAGTTGACGTTGAAGTAGTACTGGCGCCCGTTCACGTAGAAAGCTTCCGGCGCGGTGCTGAAGCCAAGGCCGGCTTGCGATCCGTTGATGAAGTACTTCAAATGCGGGTTGTTGAGGTTCATCGCGTCGAACGTGAAGCTCAAATGATCGTTGAGCTTGTAACCCGCCGAGAACGACAGATAGCCCTGGCCGGACTGCCAATACGGCAACAACGCCATCTGGCCAGTACTGGACATCACGCCGTCGTAGAACTTGGAACGATAGGTGTAGTTGAGGCGGGCATTCCAGTGCGCGTCTTCATAGAAGACCGAGGCGTTGGCCGTGTTCTTGGAAGTACCGAACAACGGGCGATCGCTGGCGGCCGCATTATTGGCCAACGTGCCGTCTGCGTTGTACAGGTAGGTACCGCCCGACGAATGCCCTGTGGCATAGGTGTAATTGAACGACACGCCGAAGTGGTCGCCGATCGGCTGGATGTAGTTCAGGGTCACGCCCTTCAACGTACCGTTGACATTCACCGGAATGCTGACCAGGTAGTTGCTGTACACCGGTGTGTGCGACGGGTTGTTGCCGGCGCCGTTGTTGGTCAGGTAGTTGTTGAGGTACGTGGCGGTCGTGGTGCCGTAGTCGTAATAGTTGTTGAGGTCCATCGCGTACACGCTGGCCGCCAGCAGGCCGCGCGGCGCGAAATACCATTCCAGCGACGCGCTGAAGTTGGTGGACAGGATCGGCTTCAGGCGCGGATTGGACCCGCTGCCGCCACCGAGGTCCGTGGCAACCTTGGGATCGTTGAGATTCAGGAATCCGGCCAACTGGGTGTAGTCCTGGCGCGTCAGAGTCTGTGATGCGGACCAGCGCGTCAGCAGGCTGCCGTCGGAGTTCAAGTCGAACTTCACGTTGAAGCTCGGCAGCACCTTGTTGTAGTTGTGCTTGTAATAGTTCCAGTACCAGCCGCTCGGATAAAACGCCGAGGGCGGTGTACCGAGCGCATAACTCGCTTCCTGGATACCCGGGCTGGTGTAGCCGATCTTCTCGTCCGTGGAGACGTAACGCAGGCCCGCATTGGCGGTCCAGTGTTCACCCGTGAAATTTGCCTGGATATAAGCCGCGCCGTTCTTTTCCGTCATGCTGTAAATGCCGTTCGGATAGAAACGCGAAGTGCCTGGATCGTCCGTCACCTTGCGGTTGGCATACAAGGCATTCAGCTGCGAGAGCTGCGCGGCGGACCAATACCAGATGTTGGCGGGCATCTGGCCCACGCCGAGATTGCTGCCGAAATCGCTAGGATAGTTGCCACCGGCCGGCGGATAGATTGAGGGGTCGTGCACGCCGAATTCCACGGCGGAAGCGAAGTTCGGACCCTGCGCGATATCCGTCGGACTGTCGTGGTCGTGCTTGGCATAGCGCACACCGAACTCGAGCGAGGAGAGCGCGCCGGCATTGTCGAAATCGTAAGTGCCGTCAGCCTGGAACCAGCGTTCCTTGTCCACTACGTGGATGTTCTGTTCGCCAAAGATCCAGTCGAGGCCTGCGGTCGCGGGATCGAAAGCGTTGTTGGTGCCACTCATGCTCCAGTTGAGCGGCGTGCCGAGCCCATTCATCGCATAGCTGGCGGTCGAACCGAAACCGGTATCCATCTCCATCACGTCCTGGGTCGGCGTGTTGCCGGTGCCGCGGGTGGTGCCGATCTGGAACTTGAAGCCGAGGTTGTTGGTGGCCTGCCAATCGGCATCCAGCGTGACGAACTGGCTGGATTCGCTCTCGCCCGGGCGCGAGATCATGTCGTAGATACCTTGCGAAATCGTGGGATCACCCGGCAAGTTGGCGCTGGTAAGGATGTTGCCCTGGATGGTGCCGGTGACGGCCTGCTTGGGAAGCTGGTCACGCGTGCGCAACATGTAGTTGCGGTTGTAGTCGGTCGCGTCGAGGTGCGAATAGAACGCGTCGAGATTGAAGGTGAGGTTGTCCGTTGCCTTCCACTGCACGTCCACCGAACCGCCCTTGCGCTTGCGGGTTTGCGTGAACAGCGCGGCGCCTGGCAGGTTCGGGTAGAACACGCCGGTGCTGGCGCTGCCCGGCGTCGCGGCGGATAGACCGAGCGATGTGGCGGCTGGTGAACCGGTCGGAATGTAGGAATAGCCCAGGATTTCCTGCCCTTCGCGCTGCAGGTCGCGTTTCTCATAGAACGCCTGGACCATCACGCCGAACGTACCGGAATCGTTCTTCCAGTTCAGCAGTCCACTGGCCTGTGGCGTGGTTTTTCCGGGCAGGTCAGCGTACACCCCGCCCACGCTGCCTTCGAAGGAAAGGTTCTGGCTGAAATCCAGCGGCTTGCGGGTAATGATGTCGATGGTGCCGGCCGCGCCGCCTTCCAGAAGCTTGGCCTCCGGAGTCATGTGCACGACGACCTGGTTGACGACTTCGGAGGGCAGCATCGCAAAGCTGACGCTGCGCGTACCGCCACCACCCAGCACAAACCAGTCGCCGGACCCGATGGAGTGGCCATTGACCGTGGTCAAGGTCAATGACGGTGCGCTGCCGCGAATGCTGGCGCGATCGGCTTCATCGAAGCCGCCTTCTGCGCCCGCGGCATCGGCGATGTTGACGCCGGGCAATTGGGCAATGGTGTCGGCGACGTTCTTGGCCGGCAGCTTGCCGATGTCGACGGCGGAGACCACTTCGACCTGCGAATTGGCGGCCTTCTTGGTTTCGATCGACAGCGCCTGCGCGGCGCGCACGCCGACCACCTGGACCGTACCAAGCGTCTGTGCGGTCTGTTTCTGGTCGGCTGCCT
>JAICYA010000339.1 GCA_025934455.1 Rudaea sp. | reverse complement strand
GACGGCGACCGCTATATCGAAATCTGGAATCTCGTGTTCATGCAGTTCGATCGCGCCGATGACGGCACGTTGTCGCCGCTGCCCGCGCCGTGCGTGGATACTGGCATGGGACTCGAGCGCCTTGCCGCGGTGCTGCAACACGCGCATTCCAATTACGAGATCGACCTGTTCCAGCACCTGGTCACGGCGGCACAGCAACTCACCGGCTGCGCCGATCGCGAGAACAAGTCGCTACGGGTGATTGCCGACCACATCCGCGCCTGCTCGTTCCTGATCGTGGACGGCGTGCTGCCTTCGAACGAAGGCCGCGGGTATGTGCTGCGGCGGATCATTCGCCGCGCGCTTCGGCACGGCTGGATGCTGGGTGTGCGCGGCGAATTCTTCTGGAAGATGGTCGCGCCGCTGGTCGCCGAGATGGGTGAGGCCTATCCGGAGCTCGCGAAAAAGCAGAAGTTCGTGGAAGAGGCGTTGCGCGCGGAAGAACAGCGCTTCGGCGAGACGCTGGAGCAAGGCATGCGGATCTTCGATGATGTCGCCGCGCGCGCACGCAATGAAGTCATCGCGGGCGAAGACGCCTTCAGGCTCTACGACACCTACGGATTCCCGGTGGATCTCACGGCCGACATCGCGCGCGAGCGTGGGCTGGCGGTTGACATGGACGGCTTCGAGCGTGCCATGAACGAGCAACGCGAGCGCGCTCGTTCGGCCAGCCAGTTCGAAAGCAGGTTGCAGATGCCGGCGGAACTCGCCAGCAAGTTGCAGCCGACGGAATTCCTCGGTTACGAAGCACCGGAAGCGGATGGCGGCAAGATCGTCGCAGTGCTGCGCGAAGGACGCAGCGTGGACGCGCTTGCGTCGGGTGAATCCGCCGCCGTCATCCTCGACCGCACGCCGTTCTATGCCGAGTCCGGCGGCCAGGTCGGCGACACCGGCGCACTGGAATTCGCCGCCGGGCGATTTATCGTCCGCGACACACAGAAGCTTGGCGGCCAATTCCATGCTCACCTGGGCGAATGGAAGGGCGATGCGCCGCTGCGCGTGAACGATTTCGCGCACGCCCGGGTGGACGCCGCGCGCCGACAGGCAATCGTGCTCAACCATTCCGCGACACACCTGCTGCACGCGGCGCTGCGCGAAACCCTGGGCGAGCACGTCACACAAAAGGGCTCGCTGGTCGCGCCCGATCGGCTGCGCTTCGACTTTTCGCATTTCCAGCCGATCAAGCACGATGAGCTTCGTCGCGTCGAGGATCGCGTGAACGAGCAGATCCGTCGCAACGATGCAGCCGAAATCCGCCGTATGGCGTACGACGAAGCCATCGCCACAGGCGCGATGGCACTGTTCGGTGAAAAGTATGGCGACGAGGTGCGCGTCTTGCGGATGGGCGACTTCTCGACCGAGCTGTGCGGCGGCACCCACGTGTCGCGCACCGGCGACATCGGCCTGTTCAAGATCGTTTCCGAATCGGGCGTGGCGGCAGGCATCCGTCGCATCGAGGCGGTCACCGGCGCCGGTGCGATGGCGCTGGTGGATGACGAGGAACGCCGGCTCGCGGAAGTTGCCGGGCTGCTTTCCACCAGTCCGAACGACGTGGCCGACAAGTTGCGCCAGGTGCTGGATCGGCAGAAGAAGCTGGAGCGCGAACTCGATGCGCTGAAGGCAAAGCACGCCAGCGCAGCAACCGGCGATCTGGCTTTGCAGGCTCGATCCATCGGCGACATCAAGTTGATTGCCGCGCGTGTTGACGGCATGGACGCGAAGTCGTTGCGCGAGGCGGTCGATGCGTTGAAACAGAAGCTCGGCGACTGCGTGGTACTGCTGGCAGCAGGGCACGATGGCAAAGCGGCGCTGATTGCCGGCGTCCACGGTGCGGCGCTCGACAAGATCAAGGCGGGTGAGGTCGTGGCGCACGTCGCGGCGCAGATCGGCGGCAAGGGCGGAGGGCGCGCCGACATGGCGCAAGGCGGAGGCGTCGATTCACCGGCCTTGGACCGCGCGCTCGCGGGTTTGGGCGAGTGGCTGGGAAGCAGGGAATAGCGGGGAGAACCCTGCCGGAAGTCATGGTGATTTCGTTGCGCCGGGAACGCACGTTCCTATATGCTCGCAGAGCAACGATCGCCCCTGCACCGGTCTAGTGCGGGAGATGGAGGAACCTGAACGTCGACGGCTCGGCCCGATCAGTTCGCGATCGCCCTGTCACGCCACGCTGTGCGGTCCGGAGGGGAACGCACGGTACGGCTTCGGGTCCAAAGGACTCGAATACATGGAGCTTCAGTCATGTTGATTTTGACTCGTCGCGTTGGCGAGACCCTGATGATCGGCGACCAGGTGACTGTCACGGTATTGGGTGTGAAGGGCAACCAGGTGCGCATCGGGATCACCGCGCCCAAGGATGTCGCCGTTCACCGCGAAGAGATCTACCAGCGCATCAGGCAGGAGCACGGCGGCGGCGCGGTGGCTGACGCCGATGAACGCTCCGAGCGAACTGCGACGCAGAGCTGATCAGGTTCCTTCGACTTTACCGAAGGCCGAATCGCGTTTATTCTCGATCACCGCGTTGCCGTGGCGGCAGGCGTTGTGTCGCTGCCGCGGCTGGCGGCGCGCGACGTTTGCACGGTGATAAATCCGGAGAGGTGCCCGAGAGGCCGAAGGGGCTCCCCTGCTAAGGGAGTATCGGGTCAAAAGCCTGATCGAGGGTTCGAATCCCTCCCTCTCCGCCAGTTTTCCGTTGACGCGATTATCTTGGCAAAGGATAATTCGCGGCTCGCTTCAGCATTTCCATGCGCCCGTAGCTCAGCTGGATAGAGTACCAGGCT
>JAICYA010000454.1 GCA_025934455.1 Rudaea sp. | reverse complement strand
GTTCCATGCGGGTATTCTGCCAGAATTCGCGCATACGACGGCAGATCGTTACCATGCCCGATTCGACGCGAGAGGAAGCGATGAAGCATTTTTCGATCTTGGCTGCCCTGCTCCTGGCCGCCTGCGGACAGGGCGGCTCGCAGGCACAGAAGAACCTGCCGGCTCCGGCGCCCGGCAATAGCACCGCGCCGCGGACATCCGGCGCTGCATTGGTCAATGCGGATTTCGAGCAGGCCGGCGCCGATGACGACGTGCCTGGATGGTTCAAGACCCAGCATGCCGGGCCTTCGTCATACCTGATGCGGATCGATCCCGACGAACCTTACGCCGGACACGGCAGTTTTCACATGACTCGCACGCTGCCGCAGGTGTACGGATCGTTGACGCAGACAGTGGACGCTCGTCCCTATGCCGGAAAAACGATCGAACTGTCGGCGATGGTCAAGAGCAAGGGCGTCGGCCCCGGCGGTTGGAAGTTGTTCGTCGACGCCAATCTGCCGGGCACCCTGGTTTATTCGCCGGGCATGACGGGCGATACCGCCTGGCAGAAATCATCGGTGCGATTGAAAATCCCGGCGATCGCGCAGCGGCTGATCGTGGGCGTAACCTTGCTCGACGCGGGCGATGGCTGGATGGACAACGTCGAGTTGAAGGTCGTCGACTAAGCCAACTAAGCCAGCGGAAGAAGTATCTCGATCTCCAGCCCGCCGCCGTCGGCATTGCTGGCGCGGATGCGTCCGCCCTGGCGTTCGATCGCGCGCTTGGCGATGGCGAGCCCAAGGCCACTGCCGCCGCTTTTGCGCTGACGTGCCGTGTCAGTACGGAAATACGGCTCGAAGATGCGTGCGCAATCCGCGGCTGGCACGCCCGGCCCCATGTCGCGCACGCGCAGCCGCGCCTGGCCTTCGACGCGATCCAGGCGTAGGTCCACTTCGCTGTGCGGCGTGGTGTAGTGCACCGCGTTGCGTACCACGTTTTCCACCGCGCTCGTCAGCAGTTCCTCTTCGGCGCGCACGGTCAGCGGCGCGCTCTGGGCGATGCGCAACGCGCAGGGACGCGCCTGCGCCTCGAACGTGGCGTCGGCAGCGATGTCGGCGACGAGTTCGTCGAAGGCGACATCGTCGACTTGTTCCGGCAGCGTGGTTTCCATGCGCGAGAGCTGGATCGCCTGCGCGATCATTTCCTCCAGACGCATGGCCTCGCGCTCGATGCGGTCGAGTTGCGTGGCGGCATCGCCATTGCTCTGCGGGCGTGCCAGTTCCAGCGCCACGCGCAGGCGCGACAGCGGCGAGCGCATTTCGTGCGAGACATCGCGGATCAGGCGGCGCTGGCCGTCGACCAGTTCCTTGAGGCGTGCGGCCATGCCATCGAATTCCTCGGCCAACGCGAGCATTTCGGCGCTGCGGCCAAAACGCACTTTGCCGACGCGCGCGGACAAATCCCCGCGCGCGACGCGGCGCGCGCTGGCGCGGATGCGCGAGAGCGGCGCGGTCACATAAATGGCGAGCAGGGCGCTGGCCAGCGCGCAGATCAGCATCGCAATGCCGATGTTGGACCAGAACGTCGCGGGCCGGCGCCAGATCAGGCGCGTCAGGAACGAGCCGCCGAAAACCGCTGCCGCGCGATATTCGACCGGGTCGCCGCGCATGTGCAGGGGATGAATGCGCACGCGTTCGGGTATTTCCGCTCCGGGCGCGGCGTCCAGCGCGGCGCGTGCCGCGTCGGGCACGCTGCGGCCGAGCAGGTCGCGGCCTCGCGCATCCACGACGTAGATCGTGCCCGGCC
>JAICYA010000317.1 GCA_025934455.1 Rudaea sp. | reverse complement strand
AAGGCGACGCGCAAGGATATCCGCCGCAAACTGAAGGATGCGAGCGGATTGCGCACACAATGGCGTGCCGGCATCGACGGCATCGAGGATGAGGTCATGCGCCTGTACCGATCCACGCACGCGAATGCGCAGTTCAGTTTCGAGCAGCTCACGCCGGAATATTTCCGCGGCGTGCTGCGCGAAATGGGCGATCGTGCCAGTTGCGCGACATACTGGCTGGGCGAAAAGCTCGTCGCGTTCAACCTGGTGCTGCACGACGGCAAACGTCTGATCGACAAGTTCCTCGGCATGGATTACGCGGTGGCGCGCGAGTACAATTTATACTTCTACACGTGGATCGAGAACGTGCGCCGCTGCATCGACCTCAACGTGGGCATTTACCAGAGCGGCCAGGGCCTGCACGCGCTCAAGCGCCGCCTCGGCAGCCGCCTGTCCGCGAACTGGCTGTGGTACCGCCACCGCAATCGCGTGGTCGATGCAATCTTCGCCCTCGTGGAGCGCATCGCCCGGCTGGATCGCCAGGATCCGGAACTCGCCGCCCTGACCCGGGATTCCGCATCGTGAGCCGCACCCACGTCATCCGCGGCGCCTGGGTCGCATGGCTCATGCTGCTCGGCTTCGAGACGCTGTGCCAGATCTCGCTGAAAAGCGCGGGACTGGACAACCCGGATTTCAATTTTTCCCTTGCCGCATTCGCGCATGCGCTGGCGACGCCGTGGACCTGGGTCGCGATCGGCTGCTATATCGGCGCATTCGGCGTCTGGATGACGATCCTGCGCAAATCGACCCTGTCGGCGGCGTTCACGACCAGCGCGATAGTCTTTGTCGCGGTCATGTTCGCCTCGTGGCTGGTTTTCGGCGAACACATCGGATTCTGGCAACTGGTGGGCTGCGCGATCATCGTTGGCGGGATTCTGGCATTGGGCGCGGATGGCGCGGATGACGCCGAATCCGGCGCAGGTTAAGCTACGCATCCTTTATCTTCAGCGCATTTCGGAGAATTCCATGAGTGCTGTGCAGGAAACGGTTTTCGGCATCATCGCCAAGGAAGCCGGCATCGACATCGCCACGATCAAGCCCGACTCCACGCTGAAGGATCTCAACATCCAGTCGCTGGACGCGGTGCAGATCATTTTCGAGATCGAGGACCACTACAAGATCACCCTGCCCGATCGCGATCCGAACTTCGACACCGAATCGGTCAAGGGCCTGATCGACGCCGTGGAAAAACTCGTGGCGGAGAAGGCCGCCGCGCCGTCCGCCGGCTGAGTCGAACATGCGCCGCGTCGCCATAACCGGCATGGGTGTGATCTGCGCGCTCGGCCACGATGCCAGATCGACGTGGGCGGCGATGCGCGAAGGCCGCGTCGGCATCGGCCCGATCGAAAACGTTCCGACCGAACTGCTCAACGTCAAGATCGCCGCCGAGGTACGCGGTTTCGATCCGGCCGCGCATTTCGACGCGAAAAAACTGCCGCTGCTCGACCGCGTCTCGCAATTCGCGCTCGTCGCGGCGCGCGAAGCGGTGGCGCAGTCGGGCCTCGATTTCCGTGCCGATGCGCTTGGCGAGCGCACCGCCTGCATCATAGGCACCGGCATCGGCGGCGAGAATTCGCACAACGAACAGTCGCGGCGTTTCTTCGGCGACAAGAATCCGCGCCTGCATCCGCTGACGATCTTGCGCGTGATGGCAAATGCGCCGGCCTGCCATATCGGCATCGAGTTCGGCCTGCGCGGCCCGGCGTTCGCGGTCTCCAGCGCCTGCGCCTCTGCCAACCACGCGATGAGCCAGGCCTTCGACATGGTGCGCAGTGGCCGCGTCGCCGTGGCCGTGACCGGCGGCACCGAGGCCTGCGTGACCGAGACGACGATGAAGGCATGGGAGGCGATGCGCGTCACTGCCGACGACACCTGCCGTCCGTTCTGCAAGCAGCGCCGCGGCATGGTGCTGGGCGAAGGCGCGGGCATTTTCGTGCTCGAGGAATGGGAACACGCGAAAGCGCGCGGCGCGAGCATCCTCGCCGAATTCGCCGGCAGCGGCGCAACCGCCGACGCCATCGACATGGTGTTCCCGGCGCAGGCCACGGTCGCGCGTGCGATCGAACTCGCGCTCATCGATGCCGGACTGAATCCTGCCGACGTCGATTACATCAACGCCCACGGCACCGGCACGCCGGCGAACGATCCGACCGAATCCAAGGCGATACGCCGCGTGTTCGGCGCACTGGCCGACCATCTCGCGGTGTCTTCGACAAAATCCATGCACGGCCACGCGCTCGGCGCAGCCGGCGCGATCGAACTCGTTGCCGCGATCGGAAGCTTGCGCGATGGCGTGATTGCGCCGACCGCGAACTTCATCGACCCCGACCCGGAATGCGACCTCGACTACGTGCCGAACGCCGCACGCGAAAAAACCGTGCGCGCGGCGCTGTCCAATTCGTTTGCGTTCGGGGGCTTGAACGCGGTGGTGGCGCTCAAGCGAACGGACTGACCCAAGTTCCTACCAGCAGGTCGTCACATTCGATGCTCCGCGCGTACCGATCTGATTCAACGTCAGCGTGCCGCACTGCGTATCGGCCACTTGGGGACCGATCGGCACCGCCTGCACCGTATAGGTGCTCTGGTCGGGAGTGCCAGAGAAACTGTAGGAATAACGATTGCCCGTTTGCTGCAACGAACCGCAATCAAGCGTCGGCAAAGCTGCGCCAGCGTAGGTCAAATTGGTGGTGTAATAGCGCTCCATGAAATTGGTGTACTGCGAAAGACAACCCTCTCCTGCCTTGCGGTTGGTCTTAATGATGTAGTTCTGGTAAGACGGATACGCGATCGCGGCCAGTATCGCGATCACCGCCACAACGATCATCAGCTCGATCAGGGTGAAGCCCTTCCCGCGCGAGATACGCGCGGGGAGAGTCATTTCCTTCCTGGCCATGGCTTTGTACAACCCCTGCCTGTTCATCGTTACATTCCTCATGGCGTGATGAGTTCCTGCCAGGACACACGCGAGTAACCGCCGGACGAAGCATTCGTCTT
>JAICYA010000388.1 GCA_025934455.1 Rudaea sp. | reverse complement strand
GCTGGAGCCGACCTACTCAGTTCGGCGCATGACCCAAGACGACGCAATCAGCAAAATGCCAAGCACCAGAAACACGAGGAAGAACGGCTGACCGGCATAAGCCACGGTCGCGGCGCCGACAAGCACATAGAACGCGCCGATCAAATCGCTCGCAAAGTAGATGCCGCATTCGCCGCGCCGCGCGCGCAACCAGGTATGGATGGCGATCGCAGCGAAGACGAGCATGCAACCGCTGACGAAGTACCAAACCGCAATCAGCACTGCTGCCAGCGGCGGCTCGATCGCCGGCGACTTGGCCAACAAATCGGCGAGGTGGCTCGCTCGGGAGCCGTGACCGAATGCGCCTAGACCGATCAGGATGGCGGTGAGTAAATAGATGCCGGATGCAAGTTTACGCATGGTAATTCTCGTCGTGGGTAAAAGAGTTATCGCGTTGTGTTCGCCAGTACCGCTGTTCTCCGCGCAAGGCTTGCAGCCGGCCAGTAGCGCTCGCGGTCGTAGTATTCCGGCATGGCCGGAATATCCGGCGGCAGGAGCAGCCACGCCTGCCTGGTGGACGTGAAGATGTGGATGTCGGGTTTCACGGAACGCGCATCATCGAGCGTGCCGACGCGCACGAAACGAAATGCCGGACCGGCGCCGGCGTAGGTGCTCCACAGCGCGATCTTGCACATTGGGCAGCGTGAAATTTTCTGGCCCTTGCCGCTGTTCGACGGTGTGTCGATGACCTCGACATCGCCGTGCAGCAATTCGACGCGGTCGGCTTCGATCAGCGCGTTGAGGACGAAGGCCGATCCCGTTTCGCGCTGGCACCAGGTGCAATGGCAGCAATGCACGAACATTGGCGCCGTGGTCAGGCGGTAGCGCACATGGCGGCAGGTGCAGCCGCCTTGCATCGGAAAGATCGCGTTCGACATGATCGACTCCCGGCAACCTGGCGCATGATATCCGCGCCGCGCCGGTGACGTCACGCGGCGAATCGGTTAGGCTGCGAACATCCATACATCGGGGAGGGTGTCATGGCCGAGCATCGCATCGCACTGGATTGGTCGCGCAACGGCGGACCGTTCGAACGCGGCAACTACGCGAAAAACCATGTCATCCGTTTCGACGGCGGCCAGACCCTGCGCAATTCCTCGGCGCCCGGCGACTACGGCGGTGATGCTTCGGCCAGCAATCCCGAGGAACTGCTGCTGTCGGCGCTGTCGTCCTGCCACATGCTCACCTTCCTCGCGGTCGCGGCAAACCGCGGTTACGTGATCGACAGTTATCACGACGACGCCAGCGCCGAGCTCGGCAAGAATGCCGACGGCAAGATGGCCGTGGTCAAGGCGACGCTCGCGCCGAAAGTGACCTTCTCCGGCGACAAGCGGCCCAATGCCGATGAATACGCGGCGCTGCAAGCCCGTGCGCATGCGGCCTGCTTCATCGCCAATTCGGTCAAGACCCAGGTCGAACTCAAGCTGTAACGCGTCGACGTGGCCGGGCATCAAGACGCCATGACAGCGTCTTCACTCCATCGTCACCGCATCCGCCCGAAACTTGCCCGCATCGCAGGAGCGCCATGCGCATGAATGCCGTTACCAACCATCACCAGCATCGTCCGCTGCACGCCGTCGCGCAGTGGTTCGACACCAACGCCGCTTCGCAAGGAGACGGCCCTGGCGCCGAGCGCATCGACTGGCTGCGTGTCATACCTTTCATTGCCATGCACCTGGCTTGTCTCGGTGTGTTCTGGGTCGGATTCTCGTGGACCGCATTCGCCGTCGCCGCCGCGCTGTACGCGCTGCGCATGTTCGCGCTGACCGGTTTCTACCATCGTTATTTTTCGCACAAGGCGTTCAAGACTTCGCGGCTTGTGCAGTTCGCGTTCGCCCTGGTCGGCGCCATGTGCGTACAACGCGGCCCCTTGTGGTGGGCAGCGCACCATCGCAATCATCACCGGCACGCCGACACCGCGCGGGACATCCACTCGCCGCTGCATCGCGGATTCCTGTGGAGCCACATGGGCTGGTTCCTGACCTCGCGCGGCTTTCGCACGGATTGGGAAGCGATCCCGGATCTGCGCCGCTATCCCGAATTGCGCTGGCTGGACCGCTTCGACATCGCCGTGCCTATCCTGCTCGCCGTCGGTCTGTTCTTTTTCGGGCGCTGGCTGCAACACGCGCATCCGGCGCTGGGCACCAGCGGCGCGCAGATGCTGATCTGGGGATTCTTCGTCTCCACCATCGTGCTGTTCCACGCCACGGTGACGATCAATTCGCTTGCCCACCGCTTCGGTTCGCGCCGCCCCGCCAGCTAGTCCCGGCTTTTACCGTATATCAAATTTCGCACAGACGTCCGTTCCCCGCTTCCAGGCTGGGAACAGGATGTTGTTT
>JAICYA010000407.1 GCA_025934455.1 Rudaea sp. | reverse complement strand
TTCGTTGCGCCGCTGAACGCGGCGCGGACAGCGCAGCGCGCTGTCCCTACCAACTGTTCGCGGCGGCGAGCTTGCGTCCGCTGGGCGACTGCCTAAACTCGCGAAAACTGCACACTAAACGAATCTGAGAATCTCCCGTCGGCAATTTCTAGCGAGCAGCCTGGCGACAACGGCCGGGGTTTGCGTCGGTGCTCCCACAATTGGAACAACTCTAGCCGCTCTGCCGGAGCAACTGGCGGATGAGGACGGCTACAAGCTTTGGCTGCGTTACGCGTCACCGGGTAGCGTTGCCAAAAGCTATGGCCGCCTCGTGCGGGCGATTCGCGTCGACGGCGCCTCCACCACGTCGGCCATCATTCGAGACGAACTGCGTTCGGCAAGTGGCGCGATGCTGGGCAGCTCGATTTCTGCGCAGGCAAACGGCCTTCAAGCGGGCACGGTCGTCGTGGGTACCCCAGAGAATTCGCCACCCGTGCGCGACTTGAACTGGACTGCCGAGCTGGGCGCGGTTGGCAGCGAAGGTTTCCTTATCCGCTCAACCCGCATTGCCGGTCAACCAGTGATAGTGATCGCGGCTAACACGGAAACCGGCACGCTGTATGGCGCGTTTCATTTTCTGCGGCTCATGCAAACCGGCCGGCCCCTGGCCCGTTTGAACATCGTCGAACGGCCCGCGCTCCAGCTTCGGCTGATGAATCACTGGGACAATCTCAATGGCACGATTGAACGCGGTTATGGCGGAGGCTCGCTCTGGCAATGGAATGAACTGCCGGAAAAACTGAGCCCCCGCTATGCCGATTACGCGCGCGCCTGCGCGTCGCTCGGCATCAACGGCGCCGTCATCAATAACGTGAATGCCGACATCCGGATACTTACGCCGGAATGGCTGCGCAAAGTCGCGGCTTTGGCCGGAGTCTGGCGGCCTTACGGAGTGCGCCTGTACTTAAGCGCGAATTTCGCCGCACCGCAACGGCTGGGAGGGCTGCCCACCGCCGACCCGTTGGACGCGGGCGTGGCCGACTGGTGGAAGGCTAAAGCTGACGAGATTTATGGGCTGATTCCCGATTTCGGCGGTTTTCTGGTCAAGGCCAACTCCGAAGGGCAACCCGGTCCCAAGACCTATGGCCGCACCCACGCCGAAGGCGCCAACGTGCTGGCCGACGCTCTAGCCCCGCACAAAGGCAATATCCTGTGGCGAGCCTTTGTCTATGACGAGGACATTGACCCCGACCGCGCCAAACGCGCCTACCTCGAGTTCACGCGTCTGGATGGACAATTTCGCCCGAATGTCGCGATTCAGGTGAAGAACGGACCGATAGATTTTCAGCCCCGCGAACCGTTTCATCCGCTCTTCGGGGCAATGAAGCAGACTCCGGTCATTGCCGAAATCCAGGCGACGCAAGAGTATCTTGGCCAGGCCAAACACCTGGTTTATCTGGGCACGATGTGGGAAGAGTTTCTGGGCTCGGACACCTGGGCTGCGGGCCGGGGCTCGAGCGTGGCCAAAGTCCTTGCGGGAACAATTCAACCAAGCCGCCTTACGGGAATGGTTTCGGTGACCAATCCCGGATTGGATACCAACTGGTGCGGACATCATTTCTCGCAGTCCAACTGGTACGCCTTCGGCCGATTGGCGTGGAACCCGGAATTATCGGCGGAGGCCATCGCGGATGAATGGACGCGGATGACTTTCACGAACGATAACAAGATCGTCGCGATCCTGCGCGATATGATGCTGTCGTCGCGCGAAACCTACGTCAATTACACGATGCCCCTGGGTTTGCACCACCTCATCGGCGGCGATCATTACGCGCCGATGCCCTGGAACGACCGCGCGCCGCGTGCCGACTGGACAGCGACTTACTACCACAAAGCCTCCGCCGAAGCCATCGGCTTCGACCGGACCAGGCGCGGTGACCGCGCGGTAGAGCAATACTATCCGCCCGCTTGCGAGCTGTTCGATGATATCCGTCGCTGCCCGGAAAAATTCCTTCTCTGGTTTCATCGTTGCCCATGGGATTACCGCATGAAATCAGGGAAAATCCTGTGGGACGAGCTGTGCGCGAAGTACCAGCAAGGCGCCCAACAAGCGGCCGGCTTGCAGCAAAGGTGGCAATCGTTGGCAGGGAAAATCGACTCGCGCCGGCACCGAGAAG
>JAICYA010000244.1 GCA_025934455.1 Rudaea sp. | reverse complement strand
GATGGAGCGCTCGGTGCGTCGGCCGACAGCACCGGCGCGGGCGGCAAATCCGGCAGCCAGACTTAAGACTGCTGCTCAATGTGCGGACACGGCCGAACCTTGAACGCTACGTTGACCAGAGAGACGGTGAATATGTATACATCGGTCGCTGCGGCTTGGGCCGCGAAAACCAGCGGCCCGACGGCGACAAAGTGGAAGTCGCGCATGGTCATGTTCAATGCAACGTCTTGTAGACCTCCGGATCGAACGCATCCACGGCGACGACTTCGTTGCGCGCGGCATCGGCTTCCTGGATCAGGTCGTATTCGGCCTGTGAGATCACGCCGGCTTTCAAGCCCATCTCGTCGAGCATGTAGCCGGGCGCGCGGTCGAGCTTGCCGGCACGCACCGCGTCGCGCAGTTTCGTTTCCACCGGGATCGCACGCACGGCCTTGTCGAGCGCGGCTTCCAGCGCGCCGAGTCCGACTTCGGTCGACGGCGGCACGAAGATGTCCTGGGTCAGGTTGATGCGCGCTTCGCGGTCTTCGAGGATGTCGCGCGCCACGCGCGCGCCGAGCTTGTCCGAGGGCGGGCGGAAGCGCGGGCCGAGCGGGAAGATGATCCACGACAACCACGTTGCGGCGGCGCGCATGGGCAGGTTTTCAAGCACGCCGAGCAACGCTTCCTGGATGCGATACAGGCAATGCTCCACACTCCAGCGCACGAGGTTGTAGTTCGCGGTCGTTTTCGCTTCGTCGTGATAGCGTTTGAGTGCGGCGGAAGCGAGGTACATGTAGGCGAGCGCGTCGGCGAGGCGTCCGGAAATCTTCTCGCGGCGCTTGAGCGTGCCGCCGAGCGTGCCCATCGCCACGTCCGAGAGCAGTTCGAACGCGGCGGAAAAACGCGACAGGTGCTGGTAGTAGCGCACGGTGTCCTCGGTGCGCGGCGCGGAGGCGAGGCGGCTGCCGGTCCAGGCCAGCAGTTTCGCACGCGTCGCATTGCGGAACAGCAGGTTCACGTGGCCGAAGATCGCCTTGTCGAATTGCTTCAGGTTCTTTTCGGCGATCGCATTGATCTCGTGCTGCACGAACGGATGGCAGCGGATCGCACCCTGTCCGTAGATGATCATCGAGCGCGTGAGGATATTCGCGCCTTCGACCGTAATACCAATGGGCACAGCGTCCCAGGTACGCGCAAGCGGATTGCGCGGGCCTTTCTGGATCGCCGCGCCGGCGCGGATGTCCATCGCGTCGGTGACGACTTCGCGCATGCCTTCGGTGAGATAGGCCTTCGCGATCGCCGAGAGCACGGCGGGTTTTTCGCCGGCATCGAGAGCGCCGCAGGTGAGCGTGCGCGTGGCCGTCATGTAGTACGTCTTGCCGGCGATGCGCGCGAGCGGCTCCTCGATGCCCTCGAAGCGGCCGATCGGCGTGTCGAATTGCTCGCGCACGGTGGCGTAGGCGCCGGAAATGCGCGTCATCATCTGCGCCGCGCCGACGCTGAGCGCGGGCAGCGAGATCGAGCGTCCCGCGGCGAGGCTTTCCATCAGCATGCGCCAGCCGTGGCCGATGCCCTCGCGCCCGCCGATGATGCAATCCAGCGGCGCGAACACGTCCTTGCCCACGATCGGCCCGTTCATGAACGGCACGCCCATCGGGTCGTGGCGCTGGCCGATCTCGATGCCGGGCAGGTGCGCTTCGATCAACGCGCAAGTGATGCCCAGGTCTTCATTGTCGCCAAGCAGGTGATCCGGGTCCTGGATGCGAAACGCCAGGCCGACCAGCGTGGCGACCGGCGCGAGCGTGATGTAGCGCTTCTTCCAGTTCAGCCGCAGGCCAAGCACTTCCTTGCCATCGACGATGCGCTTCTCGACGACGCCGGTGGATTGCGTGGCCGCGGCGTCGGAGCCGGCTTCGGGTCCGGTCAGGCCGAAGCAGGGCACGTCCTCGCCGCGAGCCAGGCGCGGCAGATAGTATTTCTTCTGCTCCTCGGTGCCGTAATGCAGGAGCAGTTCGCCGGGACCGAGCGAGTTCGGCACCATCACCGTGACCGCTGCCGCCACCGAGCGCGAGGAAATCTTCGTGACCACGCGCGAATGCGCGATGGCCGAAAAGCCGTGTCCGCCGTATTCCTTCGGGATGATCATGCCGAAGAAGCGGTTCGTTTTCAGGAACGCCCAGATGTTCGTCGGCAGGTCGCGCTGTTGGTTGATCTGCCAGTCGTCGAGCTTCGCGCAAAGTTCCTGCACGGGGCCATCCATGAAGGCCTGCTCCTCGGAGGTCAATTTCTGCGGCACGAAGTCGAGCAGCTTCTGCCACTGTGGACGGCCGGAAAACAATTCCGCGTCCCACCACACAGTGCCGGCATCCAGCGCGATGCGTTCGGTTTCGCCCAGGCGCGGCAGCACCGGCGCCATCAGCTTCATGGCGAAGCGCGAGACGATCTGTCGGCGCAGGAGCGGGACGCCGAAGATCGCCGCCAGCACGATCAGCACGATGACCGTGCCTTCGAACAGCAACGGCGAGGCGACGCCGGCGAGGCGCCAGCCGATCAGCCAGATCGCCGCGGCGCCGGTCCAGGCGAAGAATCCGTAGCCGAGGAACAACAGCGTACTGAGCAGGATCAGCGCGAGGATGAGCGTGAGGAGCATGGGCGCACCGCGTTTGAGCCGGTCGGGCCCCTATCATCCGCCGTGGACGCGAAAAAGCAAAACTATTGCGGCTGCTGCTTCAAATCCGAAGTATTCCAGTTGAACTGCAGATACAGCACGCTGGCGTTGCCGGACGCATCGAAGCGCACGCGACATTCGTAGGATTGCTTGTCTTCGCTGGGCAAGCCCTTGTCGAGCACGACGCTAGACGTGAGCAGCAGCGTGCCGGCGGACTCCTGTTTGGCGTGCGCGGCCAGGTCCTTCAGATCGAGCGTGAAGTTGCGCCCGTTCATGCGTTTGCCGATTTCGCTGTTGCACGCCGCTGCCGCCTGGTCATTGCGTCCGCCGCCGCAACCGGCGATGACGAGACCGATGCCGAGCATGACGCCGATGCCGATGCGCATATCACCCTCCCGTGTGTGCGCCGTGCGGAAAGCTCCGCCGGTCGCATGGCTTTCGACGCATGTTACATCTCGCGGACGCCGGCGCAAGCCATGGCGGTGGCGAATTTGATGCAAATCAACGCCTGAGCAGTGCGGCTTGCGCCTGGATCGCGATCGCGACGGTCCAGCGTGCGTACATCGCCGCGGAAGGATGCAGGCCGTCCGCGGCCAGCATGTCGGCAGCGCCGCCGCGGTCGCGGGAGATCGCCGTCACGTCGGCGTAATGGACGCGCAGGGTCGTGGCAATTGCAGCCGCTGCCGCGTTGAAGGCATCGATTTCGCGTGCGATACGGGCGAGATCGCGTCCGCTTTCGGCGCCGAAGCGGGTGACGCCCCAATCCGGAATGGAAACAACGACGACGCGCCGCGCATCGCCGCCGGCCAGTGCGATCGCGCGTTCCAGCAGCTTGCGGAATTCGGCGCGGTAGTTGTCAATATCGCGCCCGCGGTACTGATTGTTGACCCCGATCAGCAGGGTGACCAGGGCGTAGGGCGGATGGAACGCGTGCGCGTCCATCGCCGCGGACAGCTCGTCCGTGGTCCAGCCGGTGCGCGCGACGATTTCAGGTTCCGCGATCGCGACGCCTCGCGCACGCAGCGCGGCGGCGAGCTGGTGCGGCCAGTTTTGGTCCGCCGCGACGCCTTCGCCGATGGTGTAGGAATCGCCGAGGGCGAGGAAGCGCGGCGCTGGATTCGCGGTTCCCGCGGCCAGCGCGACGCCGGCGGCGAGGCTAAGCCACATGCCGCCGGCTCGATGCCGCCATGCGTTCCAGGCAGTTTTCGATGCGCGCGAATACCTCGCGCAACTGTGCCGGCGGCGGCAACAGCGTGGCGCGGAAGTG
>JAICYA010000045.1 GCA_025934455.1 Rudaea sp. | reverse complement strand
TGCCGTCGCCGTCACCGCGTAAGTCGCCCCACCCACCACGGCGTTCGCCGGCGCGGTCGAGGTGAACGTGATCGTCTGGCTGCCCTTGCCGACAGTGAAGCTCTGCTGCACCTGCGGCGCCGGGTTGTAATTGGCATTGCCGGCCTGGTTTGCGTCGATCATGCAGTTGCCGGCGCCGATGAACGACACCGTCGAACCGGAGAGCGAACATACGCTGGCCGAACTCGCGTCGATCGCGAGCGCCACCGTCAATCCGGAACTGGCGGTCGCCGTCACCGTATAAGTCGAACCACCCACGGCGGCCCCCGCCGGCGCGGTCGAGGTGAACGTGATCGTCGGGCTGCCCTTGCCGACAGCGAAGCTCTGCTGCACTTGCGGCGCGGCGGTGTAATTGGCGTCGCCCGCCTGGTTCGCGTCGATCACGCAGTTGCCGACGCCGATGAACGACACGGTCGAGCCGGCGAGCGAACACACGCTCGCCGCGCTCGGGTCGATCGTGAGCGCCACCGCGAGGCCCGAACTCGCCGTTGCCGTTACCGTGTAGGTTGTCCCCCCCACCGTGGCGCCGGCCGGTGCGGTCGAGGTGAACGTGATCGTCTGACTGGCCTGGTTGACGACCTGGTTGACGACACTGCTCGTGCTCGGCCCGAAATTCACGTCACCCGCGTACTGCGCGGTGACCGGATGCGTGGCTACCGACAAGGTACCGGTGGCGAACGTCGCCACGCCGCTGCCGTTCAGCGTGCCCGTTCCGATGCTCGTCGCTCCATCCAGAAAGTTGACGGTACCCGTCGGCGTGCCCGATCCGGGCGGTGCCGGCGTTACCGTTGCCGTGAACGTGACCGTCTGCGCAAATACCGATGGGTTGATGTCCGCAACCAGCGCCGTCTGGCTCGGCGCATTCGCGACCGTCAGCGTGAACGCCTGCGTCGCGTTCGGCGGAATGCCGTTGCTCGCCGTCAGCGTGCACGCATACGTGTTCGCCGTACCCGGACCGGGCGTACCCGCAAGCGTGGCGCTGCCATTGCCGTTGTCCACGAAAGTCACGCCCGCCGGCAACGTGCATCCGCTCAACGCGAGCGCCGCGGACGGTACGCCGATCGACGTCACCGTGAACGTACCCGCCTGGCCGACGATGAAGGTCGTCGCATTCGCGCTCGTGATCTGCGGCGCCTGCGTTTGCAGATCGGCCACGTCAATGCGGATGTACAGCGTACCTGAACTGAGCGCGACAAACCCCGCGCGCAGATCGATGTCCGGCGAACCGTTGGTCGGATCGCCCGCGGGATCGGTTGCGATCGGCGCAATACCGGTCCAGTTGAACGCCGCCGCCAACGCGACGCCGCACATCGCGACCAGGCTCAAGGCCGCCATGTGCCGATACCAACGCGTGCGCCCGAACCGGTGCGCAATTCCCATGATCAAGAGCGCCAGCAGCACCAATGCGCCAGCACCCAGCGCCGGCGTCGGCACGGTGATGCCGAACAGGATCGAGCCGCCGTTCGTGGTGAACATCACGTCCGAACCGGTCGGGCTTTCCGCGGTGAAGCCGAAGGCCAGCGTCTGCCCGCCGCCGGTGAGGATTCCCGTTCCCGGAACAGAAAATTCGACCGAGTCCGAACCGGACACGCCGGTATTGAGATCCACCGACCCGCCGCCGATGCTGGTTCCTGCACCGAAAGTGCCGCCCGAACAGGCTGTCAGCGTCACGCCGGTTACGGTGGGGGTGGCGCCTGGAGTCAGCGTCGCCTGTACGCGCAAATCCGCGCCGGCAAACGTTCCGCCCGGCAAGGTGATCGTGCAGCCGGACGCAGCGCTGTTGTCCGAATTGATGTAGGCCGTGTAAGTGTTCTGGGCCGATACGGACGTCACAAACAACGCCGCCAGCAACGCGAAAATCGCGGCAAGAGTCTTCACGGATCGCCTCCCCCAGACAGGCTGCGAAGCTTACACCGTGACGCAAGTCGTGTACAAGCTGCCGGTGGCTGGGTCGCGGCTCGCGCATGCGCGTGACCGCCAGCCCGAGCAGGCATAAAAAAAGCGCGCCGAAGCGCGCCTTTTTATCCTACAAACGGTCAATCTCAGGCAGCCGGCGCTTCTTCGGTCACCGCCTTCATCGACAGGCGGATGCGGCCCTGCTTGTCGACTTCGAGCACCTTGACCTTGACGATGTCGCCTTCCTTGAGCTTGTCGGAAACTTTCTCGACGCGCTCGTTGGAAATCTGCGACACGTGCACGAGGCCGTCCTTGCCCGGCATGATCGTGACGAACGCGCCGAAATCCATCAGCTTGGCGACCTTGCCTTCGTAGATGCGGCCGGGCTCGACGTCGGAAACGATCTGCTCGATGCGCTTCTTCGCCGCGTCGCCGGCCTCGCGATTGACCGAGGCGATGACCACGGTGCCGTCGTCGGAAATATCGATCGTCGCACCGGTTTCTTCGGTGATCGAGCGGATCGTGGTGCCGCCCTTGCCGATGACTTCGCGGATCTTGTCCGGGTGGATCTTGATCGTGATCAGGCGCGGTGCGTATTCGCTCATCTCGGTGCGCGAAGTGGTGATGACCTTGCCCATTTCGCCGAGGATGTGCAGGCGACCTTGCTTGGCCTGCGCCAGTGCGACCTTCATGATCTCCTCGGTGATGCCGTCGATCTTGATGTCCATCTGCAGTGCGCTGATGCCGTCGGCGGAACCGGCGACCTTGAAATCCATGTCGCCCAGGTGATCCTCGTCGCCGAGGATGTCGGAAAGCACCACGAACTTGTCGCCTTCCTTGACCAGGCCCATGGCGATGCCGGCAACCGGCGCCTTGAGCGGCACGCCCGCATCCATCATGGCGAGCGAGGAACCGCACACCGAGGCCATCGACGAGGAGCCGTTCGATTCAGTGATCTCGGACACGACTCGCAGCGTGTACGGGAACGCTTCAAGCGTCGGCTTGACCGCGAGCACGCCGCGCTTGGCCAGGCGTCCGTGGCCGATCTCGCGGCGCTTGGGCGCGCCGAAGCGTCCGCACTCGCCGACCGAGAACGGCGGGAAGTTGTAGTGGAACAGGAACGGGTCCTTCGACTCGCCTTCCGGCGCGTCGATGATCTGCGCGTCGCGCGCGGTACCGAGCGTGATCGCGACCAGCGCCTGCGTCTCGCCACGCGTGAACAGGGCCGAGCCGTGCGTGCGCGGCAACACGCCCACGCGCACCGTGATCGGGCGGATACCGTCGAGCGCGCGGCCGTCGATGCGCACCTTGGTGTCGAGCACGGAATCGCGCAGGGTGTGGTATTCGAGTTCGCCGAATTCCTTGGCGAGGTCGCCAGCAGCCCATTTCTGCGCCTCGGCCTGACCAGCAAGTGCGGCCAGCGTGTCCTGCTTGATCGCGGCGATGGCGTCGCGACGCTGCAGCTTGTCGCGAACCTTGAACGCCTCGGCGAGTTTGCTGCCGATGTTTTCCTTGAGCGCGGCGATCATGGCCGCGTTCTTGGCCGGTGCTGCCCACGTCGAGGGTTTGGTACCGGCTTCGACGGTCAGTTCATTGATCGCGTTGATGGCGATCTGCATCGCCTTGTGGCCGAACGTGACCGCGCCGAGCATGACGTCTTCGCTCAGCAGCTTGGCCTCGGATTCGACCATCAACACCGCGTTCGCGGTGCCGGCGACGACGAGGTCGAGGTCGGAGGTCTGAAGTTCGGTCTTGGTCGGATTGAGGATGTACTTGCCATTCGCGTAACCCACGCGCGCCGCGCCGATCGGTCCCTTGAACGGGATGCCGGCCAGCGACAGCGCCGCCGAGGCGCCGATCATGGCCGGGATGTCGCCGTCGATTTCCGGATTGAGCGAGACGACCTGCGCGATCACCTGCACTTCGTTCTTGTACTCTTCCGGGAACAGCGGACGCACCGGACGGTCGATCAGACGCGAGGTCAGCGTTTCCTTTTCGGTCGGACGGCCTTCGCGCTTGAAAAATCCGCCGGGAATGCGTCCCGCGGAGTAGAACTTCTCGACGTAGTCGACGGTGAGCGGGAAGAAATCCTGGCCTTCCTTCGCCTTCGCCGCCGCGACCGCCGTGACGAGGACGACGGTGCCGTCGATCGACACCATGACGGCGCCGGACGCCTGGCGGGCGATTTCGCCCGTCTCCAGCGTGACCTGATGATTTCCGTACTGGAATGACTTGGTAATTTTGGCCATGGTATTTTTTGCCTTCGGTTATTTCGTCACTCCGGCCCATGCCGGAGTTGGTCTTTCGTCTTGCGGTTTTTCGAACCACATGCAAAACAAATCCCCGCCGAAGCGGGGATCGTGATGCAACGATTAGCGGCGCAGGCCCAGACGCTCGATCAGGGTCTGGTAGCGGCCGGCATCGGATTTCTTCAGATAGGCCAGCAGGCTGCGGCGCTGGTTGACCATCTTCAGCAGGCCGCGGCGCGAGTGGTGATCCTTGTCGTGCGCGGCGAAGTGCTTGGAAAGATGTTCGATGCGCGCGGAAAGCAAGGCCACCTGGACTTCCGGCGAGCCAGTATCGTTGGCGGCGCGGCGATAGTCCGCAATGACCTTGCTGGTTTGTTCGACCGTGAGCGACATGTTGGGTACCTCGTTGATGAAACGTACGGCGCGGTTCGGCTTGTCGGGAGCGCGATCCGCGTTAGGGGCTGCGGGAAATCCGCAGGGCTGGGAAAAGCCGCTTATTGTAACCCGAATTGGCGGCGCACGGAAACCGCGTTCAGTCCGACACCGCGAACCCGCGCAGGATGTCGACCATGCCATCCGTATCCAGCCGCACCAGTGCGACCAGCCTGCCCTGCGCGTCCAATGCCCGGCACAGGGGCAGCGGTCCTTGGCCGGGCAGGCTCAGGCGCTGGCCGTGGCGCAGGCGCCTGGCCTGTTCGGCATCGAGATGCAGCGCCGGCAACGCGCCGAGGCCCGCCTCGATCGGCAGCAGCAGGCGGTCGAGTGCCGCAAGCCCGCCTTCGATGGCGATTTGTTCAAGGCTTTCCAGCGTGTGCATGACCGGATCGCGGAAAGGCTCCACCCACAGCCGCCGCAGCGCGGACAAATGCGCGCCGCAGCCCAGGCGCTCGCCGAGATCGCGCGCAAGAGTGCGCACGTAGGTGCCGGAACCGCATTCGACGTGCAGGTCCAGCACATCGCCAATGCGGCCTTGCAGATCGAAACGATCGACGTCGACCTCGCGCGATGGGACCTGCACGTCCTCGCCTCGCCGCGCGCGCTTGTACAACGGCACGCCGCCCTGCTTGATCGCCGAATACGCGGGTGGGGTCTGCACGATGCGGCCGCGCAAGGTCACCAATGCCGCTTCGATGGTTTTGTCGTGAAGTTCAGGAACTGGCTGCGTGCGGACAACTTCGCCTTCGGCATCGTCAGTCGTCGTGGTGGCGCCGAGCCGGCATTGCGCGGCGTAGGCCTTGCGCGAACCGAGCAGGTATCCCGCGATTTTCGTCGCCTCGCCGAAGCAGATCGGCAACAAGCCGGTAGCGAGCGGATCGAGGCTGCCGGTATGCCCGGCCTTGTCGGCGTTGAACAGGCGTTTTACCTGTTGCAGCGCGCGGTTGGAGCTGATTCCTGCGGGCTTGTCGAGGAGCAGGATGCCGGTAACGGCCCGCCGGGCCGGTTTCACTTTTCCCCGCGCAGCAAGGCGTCGATGCGCTCGCCGCGATCCACCGAATCGTCGTACTTGAAACGCAGCTCGGGAACGCGGCGCACGCGCATGATTTTCGACAACTGCGTGCGCAAATCCTTGGCCATGGCCTTGAGCGCCTTCACGCCTTCGGTCGCCGTGTCCGGAAGCAGTGCCGTGACATACACCGTGGCCACATCGAAATCCTTGCTGCACTCGACATCCGACACGCTCATCGACGGCAACGCGTGCTCGCGCACCGCGTCGTGCACGAGCGTGCCGACGAGGCGGCGCAGCTCGGCGGCAAGGCGGTCGGAGCGGGTGAAGGAATGCGAAGGCATTACAAGGTTCTGGCTACTTCAATGCGCTCGTAGCACTCGATCTGGTCGCCGGGCTTGACGTCGTTGTACTGCTTCACGCCGATGCCGCATTCCATGCCGTTGCGCACCTCGTCGACGTTTTCCTTGAAGCGGCGCAGCGATTCGAGTTCGCCCTGGTAGATGACAGTGTTGTCGCGCAGCACGCGGATCGGCTTGTTGCGCTTGACCACGCCTTCGATGACCATGCAACCGGCGATGGCGCCGAATTTCGACGAGCGGAACACGTCGCGCACCTGGGCGGTGCCGATGATCTCTTCGCGGATCTCCATGCCGAGCAGGCCGGTCGCAGCCTGTTTCACCTGATCGATCACGTCGTAGATGATCGAGAAGTAGCGCAGGTCGATGCCGTTGGTTTCCAGCACCTTGCGCGCGGTCGCGTCTGCGCGCACGTTGAAGCCGATGACGATGGCCTTCGATGCCACCGCAAGCGTGGCATCGGATTCGGTGATGCCGCCGACGCCGGAGGCGATGACGTTGACCTTGACTCTTTCGTTGCCGATCGCGGTGAGCGAATCGCGCAGCGCCTCGGCGGAACCTTGCACGTCGGTCTTGACGACGAGGTTGAGCACGGCCTGCTCGTCGCCCTGGCCCATCTGCGAAATCACGTCTTCCAGGCGAACCGACTGCTTGGTCAGGCGCGACTCGCGCAGCTTGGCGTGGCGCTCGGCGGCGACCTGCTTGGCCAGGCGCTCGTCCTGGACCACGACGAAATCATCCCCGGCATTCGGCACGCCGGAAAGTCCGAGCAACTGCACCGGGATCGAGGGACCGGCGCTTTCCACCGGCTGGCCGGATTCGTCGAACATCGCGCGCACGCGGCCGTATTCGACGCCGCACACGAGGAAATCGCCTTTCTTGAGCGTGCCCTGCTGCACCAATACCGTGGCGACCGGACCACGGCCCTTGTCCAGGCTGGCTTCAACGACGGCGCCGGTGGCGAGGCCGTCCACGACTGCCCGCAGATCCATCACTTCGGCCTGCAACAGGATCGCGTCGAGCAGTTGATCGATGCCCTGCCCGGTTTTCGCCGAGACCGGCACGAACTGCGCGTCGCCGCCGAAATCCTCGGAAACGACTTCGTGCTGGATCAGGTCCTGCTTGACGCGGTCCGGATTCGCCTCGGGCTTGTCGATCTTGTTCACCGCGACGATCAGCGGCACGCGCGCGGCCTTGGCGTGCTGGATCGCCTCGATCGTCTGCGGCATGGCGCCATCGTCGGCCGCCACGACCAGCACGACGATGTCGGTGAGCTTGGCGCCGCGCGCGCGCATGGACGTGAACGCGGCGTGGCCGGGCGTATCGAGGAAACTGATCGTGCCCTTGTCGGTTTTGACGTGATACGCACCGATGTGCTGGGTAATGCCGCCGGCCTCGCCCGCCGCCACCTTGGTGCGGCGGATGTAGTCGAGCAGCGATGTCTTGCCGTGGTCGACGTGGCCCATGATGGTCACGACCGGCGGGCGCGGCGTTTTCTCGCCCTGCGCCTCGACCCTGGCCAGCGTCGTCTCGGCAGTGTTTTCCTCGGCCTTGACCGCGGTGTGGCCGAGTTCCTCGACCACGAGAACGGCGGTGTCGTGGTCGATGACCTGGTTGATCGTCGCCATCACGCCCATCTTGAACAGCGCCTTGACCACGTCGGCGCCCTTGACCGCCATCTTTTGTGCGAGATCCGAGACGAGGATGGATTCGCCGACCGGTACTTCACGCACCATCGGCGCCAGCGGCTTGGAAAAGCCGTGTTGCCCTGACGCCATGCGCCCGGCTTCGACCACGACCTTGCGCGGCTTGCGCTTGACCGCGCCGCGGCGCGCGTGGCCTTCGTCGGACAGATGCAGTTCGGCGCCGAAAACGCGGTTCATCCCCTCGCTGTCTTCGCCGTCGTCACGCATGCGGTGCGAGCCGTGTTTCGGCTTGTGTTTGTGCGATGCCGGTTCGTTGTCGGGGCGGCCGCGGCCATCGGCCGGACGCGGTTCGTGGGCCTTGCGCGGCACTGCTGCGGTGCGTTCTTCCTTCGCAGGTTTCTCGGCTTGCGCCGTGGGTTCGCCGGTTTTCGCCTCGACCTGCGCACGCTGCCGGGCCTCCTCGGCACGGCGTGCTTCTTCGGCCGCGCGCAACTTCGCTTCCTCGTCGGCGCGGCGCTTGTCCTGGGCCTTGAGCGCGGCCTGCTCGGCCTGGTTCCGGGCCTGCGACTCCTGCAATTTCTTCAGCGCGTCCTCGCGTTCGGGATCGACTTCCTGCGACTCGACCACCGAACTGCGCTTGACGTAGGTGCGCTTCTGGCGCACTTCCACGGCCACGGTCTTGCCGCGCGCCGCGCCCTGATTCACGGTCAACTCGCTGACCGACTTGCGCTTGAGCGTGATCTGGCGCGGCGAGGAATCTTCTTCGGCAGCCTTCTCGCCCTTGCCGTGCGTGCGCCTCAGGAAGCCCAGCAGCTTCACTTTCTGCGTGCTGGATACGACCTGTTCGGGACCGGAGAATTTCATGCCGGCCTCGTCGAGCTGCACGAGCAGCTTGTCCACGCTCATGCCGAGCACACCGGCAAGTTGCTTGATGGTTACGTCCGACATGATGTTTGATTCTCCGTGAGCGTATCGCGCGAGGTCGTTGCGTTAAGGCTCAGGCCGTCTGCCCGACGCGCGCCGCCATGATCAGGGCACGAGCGCGGTCCTCGTCCATGCCATCGATCGCAAGTTCCATCAACTCGTCGGTGGCAAGGTCGGCGAGATTCTCGCGCGTGATGATGCCGTGCTCGGCCAGCGCGAAGGCCGTCGTTTCGTCCATGCCTTCGACGCCGAGCAGATCCTCGGCCGGCTTGTTGTCCTCGATGTCTTCTTCGACCGCGAGCGCTTCGGTGAGCAGTGCGTCGCGCGCGCGCGCGCGCAACTCCTCGACGATGTTTTCGTCGAAACCTTCGATCGCGAGCAGTTCGCCGGTCGGCACGTAGGCGATTTCCTCGACCGTGGTGAAGCCTTCCTGCACGAGGATGCCGGCGATTTCCGCGTCGACCTCGAGTTTGTCCTGGAACAGCTTGCGCGCGGCTTCCTGCTCGGCTTCGGACTTCTGCGCGACCTGGTCCTGGGTCATCACGTTGAGCTGCCAGCCGGTGAGCTTGCTCGCGAGGCGCACGTTCTGGCCGCCGCGCCCGATCGCCTGCGAGAGCTTGTCCTCGGCGACCGCGATGTCCATCGAATGTTTTTCCTCGTCCATGATGATCGACTGCACCTCGGCCGGCGCCATCGCGTTGATCACGAATTGCGCCGGATTGTCGTTCCACAGCACGATGTCGATGCGTTCGCCATTGAGCTCGTTCGACACCGCCTGCACGCGCGAGCCGCGCATGCCGATGCAGGCGCCGATCGGATCGGTGCGGCTGTCGTGGGCCACCACGGCGATCTTGGCGCGGTCGCCCGGATCGCGGGCGCAGCCCTTGATCTCGACCAGGCCCTGGCCGACTTCCGGCACTTCCAGCTTGAACAGCTCGATCATGAATTCCGGCGCGGCGCGCGACACGAACAGCTGC